>JAZRQR010000077.1:0-6327 GCA_045650025.1 Eubacteriales bacterium | reverse complement strand
TGGACAAACTGCCCCTAAAGGATCTGACCACCGACGCCTTCGGTGGCGGCAAGACCGAGGAGCTGTGGAACAACCCCGTTTGGGATGAACTGTCCCAGTCCTGCTTGGGTTGTGGCACCTGTACCTTTGTGTGCCCCACCTGCCAGTGCTACGACATTAAGGATTTCAACACCGGCAACGGCGTAGTACGCTACAGATGCTGGGACTCCTGCATGTACTCCGAATTTACCAAAATGGCGCACGGCAACAACAGACTGACCCAGAAGGAGCGCTTCCGTCAGCGCTTTATGCACAAGCTGGTCTACTTCCCCGAAAACAACGACGGCCTGTACAGCTGTGTCGGCTGCGGCAGATGCCTTGCCAAGTGCCCCATCTCCATGAACATTGTAAAGGTTATGAAAAAGATTGGAGGAAACAAAGGTGAATAATTTTGATACGTTGATTCCTACGGTCGGCGTCATAACCGACGTTCGCATTGATACGCCCGACATCAAGACCTTCAGAGTGGTAACCCCTGACGGCAAAAAGGCGTTCGATCATCGCCCCGGACAGTGCGCAATGCTCTCGATCCCCGGCGTCGGAGAGGCAATGTTCTCCATTACCTCCTCCCCCACAAACACCGAGTACATGGAATTCTCCATCAAAAAGTGCGGCTGCGTGACCGAATGGCTGCATCAGGCAGAGGTTGGTCAACAGATCACCATCCGCGGTCCTTACGGCAATCCCTTCCCGGTGGACGACGTGTTTGCAGGCAAGAATCTGCTGTTCATCGCGGGCGGCGTAGGTCTTGCACCCCTTCGCTCGGTCATCAACTACTGCCGTCACTACCGTGACCGCTACGGTGACATTGACATCGTGTACGGCTCGCGCAGCAAGGCAGACCTGCTGGACTACCAGGAGATCATTGACGAATGGGCAAACGATGCGGGCGTTAAGGTGCACCTGACCATTGACAACGCACAGCCCGATTGGGACGGTCACGTTGGCTTTGTACCCAACTACGTCAAGGAGCTTGGCTTTGATACCAACAAGACCGCCGTGCTTTGCGGTCCCCCCATCATGATCAAGTTCACCCTGGAAGGTCTTGTAGCACTCGGCTTTGACAAAACGCAGGTTTACACCACGCTGGAGCTTCGCATGAAGTGCGGCGTTGGTAAGTGCGGCAGATGCAACGTCGGTGCAAAGTACGTTTGCAAGGACGGTCCCGTATTCAGATGCGATGAGCTGGAAGAGCTTCCCAGCGAATATTAAAGGAGAGAAAACATGGAAAAGACAGTCAATATATTTCTTTACGGTAAGAAATACGAGGTCCCGGAAAATCTGACCATTATGACCGCTATGGAGTACGCCGGCTATCAGCTGGTGCGCGGATGCGGATGCAGAAATGGCTTTTGCGGTGCTTGCGCAACCATTTACCGTATCAAGGGCGACAAGGAGCTGCACGCTTGCCTTGCTTGCCAGACCAAGGTTGAGGACAATATGTACATTGCCACTCTGCCCTTCTTCCCTCTTGTAAAAGAGGTTTACAACATCAACGAGATCCCCGTCAACGAAACGGTTATGATGCAGCTCTATCCCGAAATTTACGCTTGCATCGGCTGTAACGCCTGCACCAAGGCCTGCACGCAGGGTCTGGACGTTATGCAGTATATTGCATACGCACAGCGCGGCGACTTTGAAAAGTGCGCAGAGGAGTCCTTCGACTGCGTTATGTGCGGCGTTTGCTCTTCCCGTTGCCCTGCCGGCATCTCGCATCCTCAGGTTGCTATGCTTGCAAGAAGAATCAACGGTAAGTACCTGGCTCCCGGCTGCGGTCACCTGGAGGATCGCGTTAAGGAGATCAAGGACGGCGATTTCAACGAGCTCATCGAGGCTTTGATGCAAAAGCCCATCGAAGAGATGAAAGAGCTCTACAACACCCGTGATATTGAGAAGTAAGGAGGACGAGCGAATGTATTCCGAACAGTTTAAAGAATCCCTTGCACTTGTAGAAGCTGCAAGAGAAAAGAATATCTCGATGGAGCCCGTCCGTATGACGGCAGAGCAAAAGGAAACCGTTCTTGCTTCCTTCCACCCGGACTATAAGGTAGACGAGTTCGCAGTTCTGCAGATCGGCCCCAACAAGGGCGATAAGGTGCCCAAGGAGCTTGCAGAGATCCTGCAGGCACACAGCCGCATCACCGCAGACAGCGTAAACCTGGACGCTCCCGACTACGAGACCGACGTTCTAGTCATCGGTGGCGGCGGTGCAGGCGCTTCCGCAGCCATCGAGGCGCACGAGGCAGGCGCTGACGTCATGGTCGTAACCAAGCTTCGTATGGGTGACGCCAATACCATGATGGCAGAGGGCGGCATTCAGGCGGCTGACAAGCCCAACGATTCCCCCGCGATCCACTTTGTAGACGCATTCGGCGGCGGTCACTTTGCCGCAAAGCGCGAGCTGCTTTCTAAGCTGGTTTGCGATGCTCCCGAGGCAATTGCATGGCTCTCCGATCTGGGCGTGGAGTTTGACAAGGAAGCAGACGGCACCATGGTCACCACCCACGGCGGCGGTACCTCCAGAAAGAGAATGCACGCAGCAAAGGACTACTCCGGCGCAGAGATCATGAGAACGCTGCGCGACGAAGTGCTCAACAGAAACATCCCCGTAATCGACTTTACGGCAGCAATCGAGCTGATCCTGGACGAAAACGGCAATGCAGCAGGTGCGGTTCTGATGAACATGGAAACCAAGGAGCTGCTTGTTGCCAAGGCAAAGACGGTTGTCATTGCAACCGGCGGCGCAGGCAGAATGCACTACCAGGGCTTCCCCACCTCCAACCACTACGGCGCAACCGCAGACGGTCTGGTGCTGGGCTACCGCGCAGGCGCAAAGCTGCTGTACGCAGAGACTCTGCAGTACCACCCCACCGGCGTTGCTTTCCCCGAGCAGATCTTTGGTGCACTGGTCACCGAAAAGGTACGCTCGCTGGGTGCTAAGCTGGTCAACAAGAACGGTGAAGTCTTCATGCATCCCCTGGAGACCCGTGACGTTACCGCAGCCTCCATCATCCGTGAGTGCTCCGAGCGCGACAACGGCATTGATTGCGGCAACGGCAAGGGCGTTTGGCTGGATACTCCCATGATCGAAAAGATCGGCGGCGAGGGCACCATCATGAAGAGAATCCCCGCTATGTGGAGAATGTTTGAGAAGTACGGCATTGACATCCGCTACGAGCCCATTCTCGTATACCCCACCCTGCACTACCAGAATGGCGGTCTGGACATCCACGCAAACGGCATGACCACCAACATTGAAAACCTGTTTGTGGCAGGTGAGGCAGTTGGCGGTATCCACGGCAAGAACCGTCTGATGGGCAACTCGCTCCTGGATATTATCGTATTCGGCCGTAACGCAGGCATCCATGCAGCCGCTGCTGCAAAGTCTGTCAACCTTGGCAAGCTGACGCTGGATCACGTGGAAAAGTTTGAAAACGAGATCGCGCAGGCAGGCATCCAGACCGAGACCGTGTCGCCCAAGCTGCTGCCCGACTACACCAAGAAAAGATAAGAAAGAAGGTCTGTCATCATGAGTTTTTTTGAAGGCTTGATTTCTGTCAACAATATTACAACCCTGCTGTTTGTCGTGTTTGTGGTTCTGCTGGGCGGTTACGCCATCGGCCGCATCACCATCAAGGGCATTTCGCTGGGTGACGCAGGCGTATTTATCATCGCGCTTGTGTTCGGTGCGCTGTTCTTCCACGTCAACGAGTTTGGTCATCTGCTGTTTGCAGCATCCTCCAAGCCCTACGACTTCACGGAAGGACTGAAGCTGGTGGAAAGCCTGGGGCTGATCCTGTTCGTAACCTCGGTAGGTTACATCGCAGGTCCCAAATTCTTTGGTAATTTCAAGAGAAACTTCAAGTCCTACGTGCTTATCGCGCTGGTCATCATCTTAGCGGGTGGTGCTGCCGCGGCTGGCTGTATCGGACTTGGCGAGATCATTGGCTACGGCTCCTCCATTCAGGATCAGGACGGCTTTGTTGCCATGATCGTCGGTCTGCTTTCCGGTTCTCTGACCTCCACTCCCGCATTCTCCGCTGCAAAGGCAACGGTTGCCGAGCAGTATGAGGGGCTTGTATCGGTCGGCCACGGTATTGCGTACATCTTCGGCGTAATCGGTGTCGTACTGTTCGTACAGCTCATTCCCAAGCTGTCCAAGGCAAACATGGAGGAAGAGAGAGCAAAGCTGGTTGTCAAGGCAGAGGAAACGAGCAAGAAGCCCTTTGCAGGCAAGCTCTTTGAGCTGGACCACATGGGCATTTGCGTATTCTCCCTGGCTGCTCTGCTCGGTGTGCTTGTGGGCGCTGTCAAGATCCCGCTCTCCGGCGCAGGCTACGCCAGCCTGTTTGCAGGAGAGGGCGTTAGCGGCACCTGCTTCTCGCTGACCACCACCGGCGGCTGCCTGCTGGCATCCCTGGTGCTGGGTCACTTCGGCAGAATCGGCAAGGTCAACATCATGCCCTCCACCGCAACGCTCAAGCTGTTCCGCGAGCTGGGTCTGGTGCTGTTCCTGGTCGGCGCAGGTATCCCCGGTGGCGCTGAGTTCGTGGCAAACTTTGATATTATGTACTTCGTATACGGTATCATTATGACGGTTGTTCCGCTGCTTATCGGCTTCCTGTTTGCTAAGTACGTGCTCAAGCTCAGCCTGCTTAACAACCTTGGCTCTATCACGGGCGGTATGACCAGTACCCCCGCACTGGGTACGCTGATCAACACCGCAGGCACCGAGGACGTTGCTGCCGCATACGCCTCCACCTACCCGGTTGCGCTGATCGCAGTCGTGCTGGTATCCCAGTTCCTTGTCATTCTGTTCTAAGTATAATAAATGAAGCGTGTGACGTGTTCCCACGTCACACGCCCACGAAAGGATAAAGAAATTATGTTGAAATTTGAAAACACTGCCCTGACCGACTCCAAGCTCATTCTGGATTGGATTGAGGAAATGGCTGCTATGGTAAACCCCGATAAGATCGTTTGGATTGACGGCAGCGAAGAGCAGACCGAGGCACTTAAGGCAGAGGCTTGCTCGATTGGCGAGCTGGAAAAGCTCAATGAGGAGCTGCTCCCCAACTGCTATCTCCACAGAACCGCGATCAACGACGTTGCACGCGTAGAAAACAGAACCTTCATCTGCACCAGCAAGAAAGAGGATGCAGGTAACATCAATAACTGGATGGATCCCCAGGAGTGCTACGCAAAGCTTTCCAAGCTGTACAAGAACTCCTACAAGGGCAGAACCATGTACATCATCCCCTACGCAATGGGTCAGGTAGGCTCCGACTTTGCAAAGTACGGCATTGAGCTGACCGACTCCATTTACGTTGTACTTAACATGCTGATCATGACCAGAGCAGGCGCAGAGGTTGCAAAGGCTATGGGCGACGGCGAGGGCTTTATCAAGGGTCTGCACGCAAGATGCAACATTGAAGAGGAAAACAGATACATCTGCCACTTCCCCGAGGACAACACCATCTGGTCCGTAAACTCCGGCTACGGCGGCAACGTGCTGCTGGGCAAAAAGTGCTTTGCGCTTCGTATTGCTTCCTACCTTGGCAGAAAGGAAGGCTGGATGGCTGAGCACATGCTCATTCTGGGCGTAGAGAATCCCCAGGGCGAGGTAAAGTACATTGCAGCAGCATTCCCCTCCGCTTGCGGTAAGACCAACCTGGCAATGCTCATTCCCCCCAAGGCTTATACCAAGAAGGGTTATAAGGTTTGGTGCGTAGGTGACGATATTGCTTGGCTGCGCGTGGGCAAGGACGGCAGACTGTGGGCGATCAACCCCGAGAACGGCTTCTTCGGCGTAGCTCCCGGTACTAACGAAAAGTCCAACCCCAATGCACTTGCTACCACCATGAGAGACACCATCTTCACCAACGTTGGCCACGTGCTGCACAACAACACCGTTTGGTGGGAGGGTCTGGACGATAACGCTCCCGACAACTGCATCAACTGGAAGGGCGAAAAGTGGGATAAGACCAAGTACGACAAGAAGGACAAGGTCAACACCTCGGGCGCACATCCCAACTCCCGCTTCACCGCAATGGCATCCAACTGCCCCTGCATCTCCTCCGAGTTTAACTCCCTCAAAGGCGTACCGCTGACCGCGATCATCTTCGGCGGACGTCGCGCAAAGACCGCTCCGCTGGTTTACGAATCCCGCAGCTGGCAGCACGGTGCGTTCGTCGGATCCATCATGGCTTCCGAGACCACCGCAGCAGCAGCAGGCGCCGTTGGCGTGGTTCGCCGCGACCCGATGGCAATGCGTCCCTTCGTGGGCTA
>JAZRQR010000076.1:0-1026 GCA_045650025.1 Eubacteriales bacterium | reverse complement strand
CTGCGGCGACTTGCATTACGCCAAGGGCTTTGCCGCCATTCTTTCCGCGCGCTGTGGCGTGCGCGTGCTGTGCGTAGCATATCGCTTAGCCCCCGAGCACCCCTTCCCCGCAGCCATTGACGACGCAGAGGACGCTTACGGATATCTGTTTTCCGCTGGCTACGCCCCTGCGCAGATCATGCTGTGCGGCGAGAGCGCGGGCGGGGGGCTTTGCTACTCGCTTTGTCAGCAGCTCAAGACCAAGGGGCGCACCATGCCCGCAGGCATTATTACCATCTCACCGTGGGTGGACCTGACAGGCACGGCGCAGTCCTATCAAACCAATGAGAAACTCGACCCCACGCTGACCGCAGAGCGACTGAAATTCTACGCCGACTGCTACCTTTATGGCACAGACGAGCAAAAAAGCAACGGCAAAAATATTTACCCCAAAACCTGCGACTTTCCCGAGCAGGATCTTGCGGCAAAATCCGCACCGCTCGTCTCTCCCTTGTTTGGCGACCTTGTCGGCATGCCGCCCTCGCTGATCTTTGCAGGCGGCGCAGAGCTTTTGCTGGACGACGCCACCTCCCTGCACGACAGGCTGACCGAGGCGGGCGCGCAGAGCGAGCTGGTGGTAACGCCCGAGATGTGGCACGGCTACGTGCTGTACTGCATCAAGGAATATGACCGCGACTTTTCCCGTATTCGCAAATTCATCAAAAACCGCATCCCCTTGCAGAAAAAGCTGCGCTGGATGGCGCTGGATAATGCCGCCAAGATCTTCCCCGCGGCACGCACGCGCAACTGGAGCAACGTGTTCCGCTTGGCAGCCACCATGACCGAGCCCGTGGACATGGCAGCCCTGCGCACAGCCTTGGACGTGACCGTGCGCCGCTTCCCCTCGATCGCGGTGCGCGTTAAGGCAGGCTTTTTCTGGTACTACCTTGAGGAGCTGCCCGCCGCCCCCGAGATCATGGAGGAAAAGCCGTATCCGCTCTCGCGCATGCCCTTTTCCGACATTCGCAAATGTGCCTTCCGCGTCAT
>JAZRQR010000075.1:0-9551 GCA_045650025.1 Eubacteriales bacterium | reverse complement strand
TCTCTACCTTGTCTTCCTAAGACCGCTTGGCCTCCGACTTAGCGGCAACGGCGCCGTCAGCGGCAGCGGTGACCACCTGGCGCAGCGCCTTGGTGCGCACGTCGCCTGCGGCAAACACGCCGTCGATACTTGTCTTGGTGCTCTCGTCCGCTACGATGTAGCCGTGCGCGTCAAGTGCAAGCTGCTCTGCAAACAATTCGGTTGCAGGGCAGCGACCAATGCTGACGAACAAGCCGTCAATGGAAACCTCGCGCTCCTGCCCGCTCGTCAGATCGGTCAGCGTCACGGAGTCAATGCGCTTGTCCGCGTGCAAGGCGGTAACGGTGGAATTCCAGCAGAATTCCACATTTTCGGCACGCATCAGGGGCGCGTGATAGATCTTGGTGGCGCGCAGCGTGTCTCTGCGGTGCACCAGAATGACCTTTTGTGCAAGACCCGAGAGGTAAAGCGCATCGGATG
Organism: Eubacteriales bacterium; assembly: GCA_045650025.1. Lineage (GTDB taxonomy): Bacteria > Bacillota > Clostridia > Oscillospirales > CAG-272 > SVQP01. The sequence goes on along the minus strand of JAZRQR010000075.1, from coordinate 9,092 downwards.
CGGCGCTGTTGCCGCCGCCGACTACCATGACCGTCTTGCCCTTGTAAAATCTGCCGTCGCAATGCGCGCAATAGTGCACGCCGCGTCCGATCAGCGCTTGCTCACCCTCCAGCTCCAAGGGGCGAGGGGAAGCGCCCGTGGCAATGATCACGGTCTTGCCGTAGTAGGTGCTGTCCGTGGTCGCAACGCGCTTGATGGGAGCGGTCAGATCCACCTCGGTGACCTCACCGTACGCGCTTTTTGCGCCGAAACGCTCAGCTCCCGCTGCCATTTTCATGCCCAGCTCCATGCCGTCAATGCCTGCGTCAAAGCCGGGGTAGTTGTCAATGATGTCGGTGGTTGCCATCTGTCCGCCGGGGCAGATCTTTTCAATCACCAGCGTGTCAAGTCCTGCGCGCGCGGTGTACAGCGCAGCCGAGTAACCGGCAGGGCCACCGCCTAAGATGAGTGTGTCGTAAACGCGTTCCATATCAAAGCAGCGCCAGAATAGCAGCCTTGGGGCGTGCGCCGGTAGCCTGATTTGCCACCTTGCCGTCCTTGAGTACGATCAGCGTGGGAATGGACATCACGTCGTATGCCTGTGCCAGCTCGCCCTGCTCGTCAACGTTGACCTTGCCAACGATCACGTCGTCACGCTCGTTTGCGATCTCCTCTACGATGGGGGCAACCATGCGGCAAGGGCCGCACCAGTCTGCGTAAAAGTCCAGCAGTACGGGCTTATCAGCGTTGAGCAGCTCTTCAAAATTTTCCTTAGTTACGTGTACAATTGCCATATTTGCAGTTCCTTTCTTATTTGATGTATTTTTATTATAGACTTATTTGGTATGCGTTACTCGGTTACGTCGGTCAGTGTGCTGTTTTGGCTTGTTTGCGCATCCAACACAACGTTTTTACAGTATGTGAGCATGACGCGCTGATTCTTGGAGTTTGTAAACTGGTTGTCCAAAAAGGTCAAAGCGTCTATACAAACGCCGTATACCGCGTATTTGTTACCCGAATCAAAGGAGTTGTTCTCAATGGTGATGCCTTGATGGATGTAAGCGGAATAGGTTCGGGCGGGATTGTCATGATTGGTGGTGATCTGAATGATGCCGGAAGCGTATTCTCCGCAATTCTCAAAGGTGTTGTTGCGGATGATGACGTTTTTGGCGGGGGACATTTCGTACCAGTGTTCCAGATCGGGCGCGAGCAAAATGGCTGCCAGCGCGGTGTCCTTGAACGTGCAGTTTTCCACCAGCACGTTTTCGGTCTGCAGCAAGAATCCGCGTGCGCGGTTGCTTTGTACTGTGGTGTTTCGGATAGTGACTGCGGGGTGCATGGATGCGTTGGAAATGACTGCGCCTGCGGTGACACCCTCGGGGAGTGCGTCAAAGGTATAGGTGTTTTCCTCGGTTTGCGTCACAGTTGCGCGGCCTAAATAGGCAAAGGTACTGCCGTCATAAAAGTCGATTGCATCCCCCGTTTGTGCCCATGTGCTGCTAAAGGAAAAGCGCGGTGCCAAAACGGTGGCGTCATTGCCGCTTGTGCTGTCCACAACGTATGCCATATCGTGTACGTTGACGCAGTCGTCACCGGGGCGTTCAAAGTGGCAATTCTCAATGTGCAGGTTTCCGCCAAGCGCGGAGATGTGCAGAATATCCGCATTCAGGCTCATAAGCGATTGCTCGCTTTCGGGCTTGACGGTCACGTTTTGTAACGTGGCGTTCGTGCATCGGTTGCCTATGATGATACCGCCGTTCAGAGAGTTGTACATTGTGAGATTCTCAAACACCGTATCCGTTGTATTTCCCACGTTGATCACGTAATCCGATGCAGTGGACAGGCGCAGGCATACGCGCGTGCCCTTGGTCAGATTGCTGACGCCACCCGCGTCCAGTCCCGTGACACGCAAGGTAGTATCCGAAAGCTTTTCGAGCGGGAAATGGGTAGCGGCATATTGTTCCAGCTTTTTGTCCGGCACGCCTTTCTTGGTAAAGGTGTTGATAACGGTGGCGTATTCCTTACCCGTAAACTGCGTGGTGTCGGCAATTTCCAGCACCACTGAACCGCCGTCCTTGGAGAGTACGGTGCCCGAAAGAGAGGTGGGGATATTGTACTTCAGCGAAAAACCGCGCACGGTAACGCCTTGGCAACCATTGATTACCAAAATGCTTGATGAGGCGGTGTAGTCACGGAGTTCTTCCGGAATATCGGGATCGTCCATGGGGGATTGTGCGGCAGAGGTATTGGTTACATCGGTGCGCAGGATCGTTGCATTGTCTCCGATCAGGCTGATCTGCTTTTTGTCAAGCAAATACATGGGAAAGGCGATCTCGTAAATCGCTTCGGGAAAATAAATCTCTGTGTTGTCGGGAACTGTCAGCAGCTTTTCTGCGAGAATGAGCGAATTTGTTTTGCCGTACCCTTGACCGGGCGTGATGCCCCAATCTGCCTCCACATCAATTTTGTTTGTGACGGTTTCGGTGTTACCCTCAGCGGTGTCGTTGACCTGTGCGTCTTGGGTGGAGGCATCCTCGGGGGTCCCCGGGGAGATTGCGGTACATCCTGCAAGCGCACTCAGACAAAGCAGAGCACAAAGGGTGATGGAAAGGGACTTTTTCATAAGGACCTCCTTTGATAAGATTGGTCTGCCCTTATTATAGCATGATCTTACGGGTTCTGTCAACAAAAACAGTATACGAAACGTCATATGCACCCCAAAAGTGCGAAACTTTGGGGGTGCATATGCTTTTTTTGTGTGTTGCTTATTCTTTTTTCTTTTTCAGCACGACGGCTGCACCTGCTGCGGTTGCCAGCGCAACTGCTGCGGTTGCCATTGCCTTGCATCCGGTCTTTTCGATCGAATCGGTCGGTTCGGTCGATTCGAGGCTCGACTCTGTGCTGTCGGGAGCGGTCGTGCCGGCGGGCTCGGTCTCGGTGGGAGCGGTGGTCTCACCGGCGGTGGTGTCCTCCGCGGCAGGCGTGCCGCTTACGTAGCTGTATTTGAATCTCGCGCCGGGGGCAACGTCACCGGAAATGTAGAAGTCCATAATATCGCCGGAGAACTTCTCATAATCGCCCTCGTCGTGCACGTTATCCGTCCAGGAGAAGTTGATGGTGTAATCGTCACCGGAAAGACCCAGGTCACTCTTGGCAACCTTGATGGTCAGGTATCTGCCGTCCAGCACGTATGCGCAGTCAGCAACCTTGACCGATTCGTAGCCGTTGCCGGAGAACTTTTCCAGTACCACGGTGTCAGCGGATGCTGCGGACTTGTTGATGACGTACTCAAAGGTTTCCCAGCCCTGATTCTGCTGATCGGAGTCGATGTAAAGCGTCATCCAGAGGTTGTCGGTGTAGGGCGTGATGTTGTCCTTGCACTCAACGTTGAAGTATACGTATTCGTCGTCGCGTGCGATCTGCGCGCCGATAATGTCGTTTCTGCCCGAGGTCTCGGTGTAGACCAGATCGCCGTAGCCGGTGTGATCTCTGTTTTCGGTGTTGCCGATGTAAGCGCCAAAGTAGGGCTCAACTGCCTTCCATTGCTCCTGACCTGCGCTCAGATCGATGGTGGTCTTTGCGCTGGGCGTGGGAATGGGATTGCAGCCCTTGTACCGGCGTACAAAGTTGACAAGCTGGTAATAGTAGTGGTCCTTGAGCGCGCCCTTGGTGGGCTCAATATCACGCGAGAACTCGTCAATGTACTGGTCGGGGAAAGCGTTGGGCGTTTCGGTCTCCCAGCCCTCGGGCCAAACCTTGTTTCTGTCCACGCGGAACTCGTTCCAGCCCGTGACGAACACGACCTTGGGGTCGGATTCCAGTGCATAATTCCATTGCTCTGCAAAGTTGTAGCCCCATTTGGTCGCCTCTGCGCCTTCCTTGAAGTAGCGGTCGGGGTAATCGGAGGTGTAGGAGCGACCCGTAACGTTGTCGCCGCTCATGGCAGCCATTAGCTTTTGCGTGTAGCTGTAGTTAACGGCAGTACCAACCGTGATCTGCTCGACAATGCCGTTGACTTCGTCCTTAGAAGAGGCATAGTGCTTGATCTGGGGAAATACCGAGAGCCAGCCCCAGGTTTTGTAGCCGGGATTTTCGGTATCAAACATGGGCGTGCCGGCGCGGAAGGTAAAGAAGCCCGAAATTTCCTTTTCAAGAGGGGAATTGGAGGGGTCAAAGGCATCGTAGCGCGCCATGAGCATGGGCTTGCCCTCAAAGTAGTACCAATGGTTCTGGTACTTGCCGGTGCGGAAGATGTCCTGATAGATCGAGGAGACCTGTATGTTGGTGTAGGTCTTATCCGTGAAAGGCAGCATGAAGGTGACCTTGGGGGTCAGCACACCGTCCTGCAGCGCGTCCTCCCAAACCTCAAAGAGCTTGTTATAGGCGGTCTGCCAGGTCAGGTCGCCATTGGTGTTGTCGGTCAGAATCACGTCAACGCCCGCGTTGGCAAGTAGCTCTAACTGCTTGCGCAGCACCCAGGAATCCTCACTGCTGTAAAAGCCGTAGATGGATTCGTTCCACCAGTAGGTGGAGGTGTTTTGCCATACCGCGTGGTTGTAGTCGCGCATGGCCTCGGGATAGGTATCGTAGATATTTTGCAGATTGGTGGGCACGTTTTTAATAAAGGAGCCGGTGTGCCACGTCCAGAAGAACATTGCCAGCGTTTTGTCGTCTCTGGGGGCGCCCACGTCTGCGTAGGTCAGAGAGGTTCTGCCAAGACCGTCGGTAAATACCCAGGTGTCGGGCTGTACGGGATGGGTGTAGACCGGGCTGTCTTCGGGAATGGAGGATTCGGGAGGCGGGGTGTGGTTACCGTCCACCGCGTCCGTAGGAGGGGTGCACTTGGAGAAATATGCGCCGTTTGCTGCTTCTTCGGCAAAAATGACCTGCATATCGGGGTAGGTGATCGAGCTGGTTGCCAAAAAGCCGTCCTTATACACGTAGCCCTCAAAGCCGGTGACCTCGCTATAGGCGTAAATGGCGGGTGTGGAGCTTGCGTTGTGCACTAAGAACAGGTAATCGCCTGCGGGCAGCTTGTCAAATACAATGCCCTGCATGCAGTTGTCGATCAGCAAAATACGCTGGGTCACCACGGGAGTCGCCTCCACGGTGGCGGCATACGTGCCCTTCCATGCATAGATGGACATGTCGGCGCGCAGGTCGGTTGCGTGATAGGTGGCAAGGTTAAAGTTGACGCCGTTGATGGGCGCATTGACGTTTAAGCGCACGCCTGCCGAAATGGTCATGGTGGCGGTTGCTTTGCCCGTGGAGGTCTTATAGGGGATCTGCGGAATTTGCGCATCCGCCGATGCCTGGCAAGTGCCAAATGCCTCGGTGGGCACCTTGGCGTTTTCAAAATGCACCTTCAAAGAGGGGTCTCCTTTCTGCTCCAAGCCGTCGATGTAAAGGAATCCTTTGGAGTTTTTGGGATTTTTCTTGGTCCAGACGCTGACCTGTCCCTCGGCATCGGACAGGTGGAAGAGGTATTCGCCTGCAGGCTGCGCCGGGAAATCCAGCCAGATATAGGTGTTGTTCGTCAGCTCCGTAAAGCGTTGGGAGGCAATGGGCTCGCCTGCCAGCGTGCTCTGAAAATCACCCGCCCAGGTGTAAAGCGAAAGGGTGCACGCCGTGCCGGCGGACTGGCTGATCGCCATGCTGACGCCAACGCGGTCGATCGCGCCGTTGACCATGGCGCGGTAGGAATAGGTGTCGTTGATCTCGATGGCGGCGGACGTTCCCGTGCCGTTTTGTACGCTGACGTCACCTGCGGCTGCGGATGCAGTCAGAATGGAGAGGGGGGCGACAAGCATGCAAAAGCCCAGTAGGATGATCAGGATCTTGCAAAGGTGTTTTTGTTTCATAGCGTTCTCCTTTCACGTAAGGACAGCTCCGGGGGGCTGATAGGATCATTATATCATATGGTAGAAACATTGTCAAGAAATTGTCAAAAAAGAGGCAGGCTCAAGCACATTGAGCCTGCCCGTGGGGGAGTTTTTCGGAAATCAATCCTTTTTCTTGCCCAGCACAACGGCTGCCGCTGCGGCGGTTGCGAGCATTGCGCCTGCCGCAATTGCCTTGCATCCGGTCTTTTCCGGGAGCTCGGTCTGTGCTTCGGCGGTCGATTCCTGCATCGACTCTACGTCCTTGGTCGTTTCCTCTTCGGTGGTCTGCTCGGCGTTGGCTGCGTTGCTTACGTAGCTGTACTTGAATCTTGCGCCGGGAGCCACGTCACCGGAAATGTAGAAGTCCATAATATCGCCGGAGAACTTCTCATAATCGCCTTCATCGTGCACGTTGTCCGTCCAGGAGAAGTTGATGGTGAAGTCATCGCCGGAAAGACCCAGATCGCTCTTGGCAACCTTGATGGTCAGGTATCTGCCGTCCAGCACGTATGCGCAGTCAGCAACCTTGACCGACTCGTAGCCGTTACCGGAGAACTTTTCCAGTACCACGGTGTCAGCGGAGGCTGCGGACTTGTTGATGACGTATTCAAAGGTTTCCCAGCCCTGATTCTGCTGATCGGAGTCGATGTAAAGTGTCATCCAGAGGTTATCGGTGTAGGGGGTGATGTTGTCCGCACACTCTACGTTGAAGTACACGAACTCGTCGTCGCGTGCGATCTGCGCGCCGATAATGTCGTTTCTGCCCGAGGTCTCGGTATAGACCAGACTGCCGTAGCCCTGCGCATTGCGGTCCTCGGTGTTGCCAACGTATGCGCCAAAGTAGGGCTCAACTGCCTTCCATTGCTCCTGACCGGCGCTCAGATCGATGGTGGTCTTGGTGCTGGGCGTGGGAATGGGGTTACAGCCCTTGTACTGGCGTACAAAGTTGACCAGCTGGTAGTAGTAGTGGTCCTTGAGCGCACCCTTGGTGGGCTCGATGTCACGGGAATATTCGTTGTTGAACTGGTCGGGGAATGCGTTGTTGACCATTGCCTCCGATCCTTCGATCCAGTTTTCAAAGCGGGATGCGGTCCATTCGTTCCAGCCGGTGACGAATACCACCTGCGGGTCAACCTCCAGTGCGTAGCTCCATTGCTCTGCAAAGTTGTAGCCCCACTTGGAAGCCTCGTCGCCTTCCTTTTCGTATCTGTCGGGGTAGGTGGAGGTGTAGGAACGACCCGAAATGTTGTTGCCGTTCATTGCCGAGAGCAGGTGCAGCACGTAGTTGTGGTTCTGCGAAACGCCAACCGTGATCTGCTCCACGATGCCTGCGTCCTGCATGTGTCTGTCCTTATAATGCTTTGCCTGCGGATACATGGAAAGCCAGCCCCAGCTGGAAAGCTTGGTGCTCTGTACTACGTATTCCGCTTCGCCTGCGCGGAAGTTGAAGAAGCTGCTGATCTCCTTTTCCACACCGGTTCTGGTGGGGGTAAAGCTATCTGCAAGTCCCATGAGCAGCGGCTTGCCCTCCCAGTAGAACCAAAGCTCCTGCCACTTGTTCTGGCGGTAGACGTCCTGATAGATCAGCTGGGTCTGAATGTTGGTCTGGTGCTTGTCGTAGAAGGGGAACATGAACGAGACCTTGGGAGTCAGCACGCCGTCCTGCATGGCATCCGACCAGGTGCTCATCAGCGAGGTGTAGCTCACTCTCCAGGTGTTGGTGCCGTTGGTGTTGTCGGTAAACACCACGTCCACTCCTGCGTTGGCAAGCAGCTCGGCTTGCTTTCTCTGCACCCAGGCGTCTTCACCGCTGTAGAAGCCGTAGATCGGCTCATTCCAGAAGAACGCCTTGTAGCCAAGCTCGTTCCAGATGGGCGCGTTATAATCCTGCATGGAATCGGGGTATTGCTGGGAAAGCTCCTGCAGCGTAATCGGCTCCAGGCGCGCGTTTCCGCTGGAATGCCAGGTCCAGAAGAACATCGCCAAGGTCTTATTGTCCTTGGGAGCGCCAACCTCTGCGTATGTCAGCGAGGTTCTGCCAAGCCCGTCGGTAAACACCCAGGTGTCGGGCTGGACGGGATGGGTGTAGATCAGGCTATCCGAGGGGATGACGTACTGCTCGGGCGTGGTGTGCGTGCCGTCGGGCAGATCGTTATCGGGGGTATAGGGGAGATAGTATTGATCTGCCGGTGCGGCAAAGTGCATGCGCACGTTGGGGTAAATGCCAAGCTCGTCGGTCAGCGCGCCCTCGGCATAGATCGATACCACGGATTTGGTGTTACCCGGGGTGCGGTACACGTAAACGGCAGCGTTGCAGCTCATCTCGTGGAAGAGGAAGAGGTACTCGCCTGCGGGTACTTTATCAAAGTCAAATATGGCGTACATGTTGTCCTGCAGCGTGGTGGTGGCAGAGGTCAGGGGCTGACCTGCAGCCGAGGCAGCATAGCTGCCCTTCCACTCGTAAACCGACACGGTGACCGAGATATCGGTGGCGTGATAGGTACCGAATTTGGCTTCAAGACCCGTAACGGGTGCGCCTGCCTTGATGTGAATACCCATGCTGCCGCTTATGTCAAATACGGTGTCGCCCGTGCCTTGGGGGTAAAGCTCCTGCTTGATCAGCTGATCCTGCGAGGGCTCGCAGTTGCCAAACGCATTGCCGGAGATGGCTTGTAAACGTACACGCAATTCGGGTTCACCTCTCTGTTCTTGTCCGTCTATGTACAAAAAGCCCTTGGGATTTTTGGGTTCGAGATTGGTCCATACGCCCACGTCATAGCTGCCCTCGGAGATGTGGAACAGGTATTCACCTGCGGGCTGGGGATCAAAGGTGACCCAGTTTTGCTTGTTGTCTGCCAAGGGGTTGAAGACCTGGGAGGCGACCGGCGCCGTGGCCAGCGTAGCCTCGTACGTGCCCATCCACTTGTACATGGAAAGGGTTGCGTAGGATGCCTCGTTGTTCCAGGTGGGCATAGCGAACGAAAAGCCGGTGAAGGATTGGTTGACAATGGCTCTGTAGGATAACGTGCCCGTTACGCGAATAGGCTCACGCGTTCCCGAGCCGTTCTGCACGCAGTAGTCGTAGCTGCTTGCCGCCGAGACGCTCAGCGCCGTGGCGCTAAGGGAGCAGAGCAGCAGCACGCAAAGCAAAAGCGTCAGCGTGCGTTTGGTAAAAGACAGTTTCATGGAAAAAAGCTCCTTCTGTGTCAAAGTGGGGGGCTGCTTGCCGGG
>JAZRQR010000074.1:0-6880 GCA_045650025.1 Eubacteriales bacterium | reverse complement strand
AAAGGAAGCTACTTTGTGTAAGTAACTTCCTTTTTCTTTACATTGAGATAATTTTCTCCGTTCTTTTTTGACGGAGTAGCCGCAAAAAAGAACCAAAAAACGGCGATAAGGAGTTTCGCTCGTTGCGACGAGCGACCAAGGGCTACGCGCCCTTGGATGGGCGGTCGCTTTTTGAGAAAAGCGACGCAAAAACTTTCAAAAAAGGTCGTTAAAATTGATCAGTATCTTGCCTTGATATGCACGCGGTACATGCTCTCAATGGCTTCATTGACCAGCTCGTCAAAGGGCAGCTTCTGCTCCTCACGCTCGACCTTGTAGAGCTCGGGTCTGGTTCTGGGATGCTTGGGCGTAAATACCGTGCAGCAATCCTCAAACGGCAAAATCGAGGTCTCAAACGTGCCGATCTTGTGCGCGATCTGTACGATCTCTTCCTTATCCATGCCAATGCAAGGACGGAACACAGGCAACGTGGTCATGGTGTTGGTCACGTTGATGGCTTCCATGGTCTGCGATGCCACCTGACCCAGGCTCTCGCCCGTGATCAGCGCGCCGCAATTGAATTTATGCGCCAGCTTGTCGGCAATTGCCATCATGTAACGGCGCAGCAGCAGCGTGAAGTAATCCTCCTCGCAATGTTTGACCAGTTCCTCCTGAATGTGCGTCAGCGATACCACGTGTACGTTGATGTCGCCTGCGTAAGAGGACACCAGTCCTGCCAGCTCCAGCACCTTTTCTCTTGCGCGCTCGCTGGTATAGGGGAAGGATTCAAAGTGCACCGCCTCGATCTTGACGCCTCTCTTTGCCAGCATATAGCCCGCAACGGGAGAATCGATACCGCCCGAGGGCAGCAGCATGCCCTTGCCGTTAGAGCCTACGGGCATACCGCCCGCGCCCTTGAACTGACCTGCATGCACGTAAGCGGCATACTCACGCACCTCGACCTTGACCACGATCTCGGGGGTATGCACGTCCACGCGAATGGGCTGACAGCAGGAAAGCAGCACGCCACCCACCTCCATAGCAATCTCCATGGAGTTCTTGCAGAATGCCTTATCCGAACGCTTACCCTCTACCTTAAAGGTGCGCTTGCCCGCCAAAAACTGCGGAATATACTCGCGCGCGGTCTGCATAATGCTTTCCATATTCTTTTCGCACACCGCCGCTCTGCCAATGGCAACAATGCCAAAGGTCTTGCGGGCGGACTCAAACATACCGTCCATATCGCAGAACTCATCCTTGGGCTCGATATAGATGGTGCTTTGTGCGCGGTGGATATTAAAATCACCGTAATTGGCTGCGCGCTGGCGCAGCTCACGGCACAGCATATCCTCAAAATAACGCTTATTCGCACCCTTGAGCACGATCTCGCCGTATTTACAAAGCAATACTTCCTTCATGTCTTACACTCCTTCGCCGTCCTCGATGAATTCAACCTCTTCGCCCAGCATTGCTGCAATGGCATCGGTTGCCTCCTCGATCTTGCTTGCAGGCACGTACACGTCCGAACCGAACGAGGAAAGACCGGTTACGATCTTCACAGCGCTTCCGCTGCCGCGCTCACGGATCAGATACGGAATGCTCTCTGCCTCCAGAAGGCTGCGCACCATGGAAAGCTGCACGTTGTCGTATACGGTAACCAGCAGCTCGGTGCCCTCCTCTGCGGGCTTGGGATTTGCAAGTCCAAACAATTTATCAAACATGATTCTTTCCCTTTCTGTATCTTACTCGCCCTGATAGTAGTGGGGGAACAGCGCATCCCAGACCTTCTGGCACGCAATGGTATCGGCAATCGAGGTGTGAGGAATGCCTTCCCAAGCAATGCCCATGGTCTCCATCGCATCCACCAAGGAAGCGTGCACCACGTCGGGGCGATGCTCGTGAATGTAGCGCACGAACTCGTTTGCGCAGCAGCGCGTCTTGTCATGCAGCGCCTCACGCTCTGCCATGGTTTCGTAAATGTACTTGATGTGGCTATAGTCGGTGGAAACGCCGTATGCAATCAGGTTGTCGCAAGCAGCAAAGATCTCCTTGATGCGGGGCGTCAGCTCCTCCAGAGTGGGCGAATCCTGCACCATTTCGGGGGTAATGCCGTGGATCTTTTCGGTTCTCTTCCACTTCTTGTTGCGCACGGGCTTGACCAAGGTATCCATGATCACCTCACCCAGAGCGTTGGTGATCGAGATCGAAATGATCTCATCATGATCGTATACGCCGGTCAGCTCCAGATCGAAGAACAGCACGCGCTCGCGGCTGTAGCCGTAGGATGCGCTTCTGTGTGCGTCACCCTCGGCGCGGCGCACGTCCATCTCCTCCTCATAGCAAGACTGGCACAGCTTGCGCTTATAGCGCACGTCCTTGCCGCACTTGACGCAGCTCAGCGGCATACGCACGGCAGTCTTTTTGTCGTAGAAATACATATACGACTTGTCGTTGCGGATGGTGTACGCGACAGGCTCCTCGATGACCTCATAGTGCATCTGGAAGAGTCTTTCCTTGGTGTAGTAGCCGTAGGTTGCCGCGCGCTTGATGCTCATGCGCTCGATCACGGTACCGCTCTCCAAGGTGATGGGATCGGTTTTTGCGGTGGGGTAATACCAAAGCTCGGGGGGAGCCTCTACCACACGCGCGGGGTCGAAATAGTAGATGATACTGCCGTCCTCGTTCTGCTCATACGCACAGGGATCGCCCGAGGGCATCAGGTGCATCTGCGTGAGCACGTTACGGGTCAAATAATTCTTTGCGTCGGCTTCCTTGCGCGTCACCTCACGGATGACCGCACCCGAGCGCAGCTTCATGGTGTTTCTCAAAACCATTCCTCCATATATACAAGTCCGCGGGGGCGTCCCGGGACGAAGATTACACAATCATATCATTATAACATAGATTGTCAAGATAATCAAGAGAAAAAGCGCAAAATATTACCCAAAAGAAACGGAAATCAAGCAAAAATGTTGCAACATTCTTGCCGTACAATGCAAAAACACCCACCGATTGCTCGGTGGGTGGTGTAATATTTTATCTATTCTCCATAGGGATATATTCCTTGCTCTTGGAGATGCAACGGTACGCAGGACGGATGATCTTGTTGGCGGTGATGTACTCCTCCATGCGGTGTGCGCACCAGCCCGATGCACGGGCGATGGCGAACAGAGGGGTATACATTTCCACGGGAATATCCAGCATGCGGTAAACAAGACCCGAATACAGGTCGAGATTTGCGCACATGGGACGCTCCACGCCCTTGTACTCACAGAAGATCTTGGGAGTCAGGCGCTCGATGCTTTCCAGCAGCTCGAAGTCCTTACCAAATCCCTTATCATACGCCAGCTCTCTTGCGCAGTTCTTGAGAATGACCGCTCTGGGGTCGGACAAGGTGTACACCGCGTGACCCATACCGTAGATCAAGCCGGACTTATCGTACGCATCCTTGTTGAGTGCCTTGACCAGGAAGTCGGTCAGCTGACCGTCATCCCAGGGGTTGGCAACCGTTTGCTTGATGCAATCGAACATTTCCTGCACCTTGATGTTTGCACCGCCGTGTCGGGGGCCCTTGAGTGCGCCAATACCGCCTGCGATAGCCGAATAGGTATCCGTGCCCGAGGAGGACAGCACGCGCGTGGCAAAGGTGGAGCAGTTACCGCCGCCGTGCTCCGCGTGCACGACCAGCGCAACGTCCAAAAGGCGCGCTTCTCTTTCGGTGTAAGAGGAATCGGGACGCAGCACGCGCAGGAAATTCTCTGCGGTGGAAAGACCGTCCACGGGGTTATGAATGTTCAAGCTCTCATCATGGAATGCGCTGCGGTACACCGCATAGGACTGTGCCGCGATCACGGGCAATCTTGCCGTGATCTCCATGCTCTGGCGCATCATATTGTCAAGCGAGGTATCATCGGGATTGGGGTCGTAGGAATACAGCGTCAGCACCGCAGTCGCCATTTTATTCATGATCGAAGGGCTGGGCGCCTTGAGCAGAATATCCTCGGTAAAGCGAGGGGGCAGGCGGCGGTATGCCGAGATCACGTCGTTAAACTCAGCAAGCTCTGCATCGCTGGGAAGATGACCGAAAAACAGCAGGAACACGCATTCCTCAAAGCCAAAGCGACCTTCATTGGTAAAGTGCGTGATCAGGTCGTTGACGTCGTAGCCACGGTAGCGCAGCACGCCCTCAGCGGCCTCCTTTTCGCCCTCGTTGACCACGTAACCGTGCGCGTTACCGATCTTGGTGACGCCGGCGGTCACGCCCGTGCCGTCCACCTCACGCAAACCGCGCTTGACGCGGTGGTTGTCAAAGGCTTCCTTGGGGATCTTATATGCAGAACGCGAGCCTTCCAGCAGCTCGTTCATTTCGTTTTGAATACGGGTTTCATTATCGGGATTGATATAGGGCATCGGATACACCCCTTTCGTGAAATAAAAGTTAAAAGCAGGGATAGTATACCATACTTCCCTGCTTTTTGCAATAGGTTTTGCAATATTTTATTTGAAAACTTTCATTTTTCGCAGAATTTATGTGCAATCCATGTCGTATTCTGCAAGAATATTTTACGGTTATGCAATTCGTTATTCAAATCTGTCATTGTGATAGTAGCTCGCTCGAGTGGGATCAAACGTATTGATGATCAAGATATTCCCTGCAGATAATATCACATCAGATTTTTCCACTTCTACAGTCATAATCCGGTACAAAATATCATCGCAAGTATCTTCCTGAGAATCAATTGTAATCACAGGGCATACTGCACCATCCTTTATCACAATTCCGGCAAAGTCTAAAAATTCTTCGCCGGTTGCATATTGAAAAACAACCAAAATCAGTATTTTTGTCTCAAAATAATCTGCCTCATATCCAAAGTTTATGCTTTGAGATACTTCCCGTAATTCTTCGTAACTCTCAATAATATGTACCGGTGCGATTCCTCTGTTGCTCCCGGCGCTTTCTGCATGAACCTTAATGCCATCGTAAGGTAGCAACTCGTATTTTTCCCATACAAGATCGACCGCCGTCGTTTCGGTTTCGGTTGCGGTTTCAGTTTCGGTTTCTGATTCAATTTCGGTTTGAATCTCTACAAGAATACTTGTTTGATCATTTGTATCAACTGCCAATTGTGATTCTTCCGGATCCTGCACAAGCTCGAAAATCAAATCTTGTACATCACAACCGGAAAACATCAGGCAGCACATGAAAACTAATGAAGTCAAAAATAACCAAACAAACTTTTTCATGCAAGTCTCCTTTCTTGATATACAGTATGCCAAAATGTCTCCCCACTTTCATTATAGCATATGATCATCTCGGATTCACGAACGGATTGTTAATTGTGCTCATGAAAACGGCAACTTTGTCGTATTTTTTGTTGATTATTGCCTATCCACAGTCAGCACGGCAAAATACACCGCGTCGGTGCGTGCGCGCAGGGCTGCCCCAACCGCTTCCTTGATCTCGGCTTCGGTCAGCTTACACTCAAAGGGGGCTTCCACGTCAAAGATGAGATTGGTATGCGAGGGGCCTGCCACCACGCGGAAATCGTGCATGGAAAGACGCTCGTCGATACCCTTGAGAATGCCTCCTGCCAGCTCGCGCAGGGCGTTGACGGTCTCATCGTTGGTCACGACGGGGTCCATGTGAATGGTGGCGATGATGCCAAGCTCGTCGTGCAGACGTTTTTCGATGTTGTCAATGACGTCGTGCATGTGGTAGACGTTGGCTTCGCCGTCCACCTCCACGTGCAAGGACGCGATATGGTGACCGGGTCCGTAGCTATGCACCATCATATCGTGAATGCCAAGTGCTTCGGGATGGCTGTGCACCAGCGCTTTGATGTCCGCCACCACCTGCTCGTCGGGTGCTTCGCCCAGAATGGAGTTCTTGGTCTCGCCCAGCACGCGCACGCCTGCCAGCACGATCAGCACCGACACGGCAATGCCCACGGCGCTATCCAGCCAAGGCAGATTCAGCGCAAATGCAATAACCTGCGCAACCAGGACGCCCAGCGTTGCGCCGGCATCGGAGAGGCAGTCGGTTGCGGTAGCATGCATGACCGAGGAATCGATCTTTTTACCGATCTTGCGATTAAAGAAGAACATCCAGAACTTGACCGCGATGGAAACGCCCAGCACCACAAAGGTCAGCCACTCCACGCGAGCAGCTTCGCCGGTCGCCTCACCCGTCAAGAGCGGAATGAGGGTGCCTAACGAGTCGGTAAACAGCGTCCAGCCCACGATGATGATAATGACAGCCACCAGCAAGGAGGCAACGTATTCGATGCGGGCGTGCCCGAAGGGATGCTCGCGGTCGGCAGGCTTTGCCGCCATGCGGAAGCTGACCAAGGAAACCAGCGAGGAGCCGGCGTCCGAGAGGTTGTTCATACCGTCGGCGGTAATGGAAATAGCGCCGAACAGCGTGCCGACCACGATTTTACCGGCAGCGACCAAGAGGTTGAGCACGATGCACACCACGCTGACCATGGTACCGTACGCAGAGCGCACGCGCACGTCACCCACGCGTTCGGGATTTTTGATAAAAAGCTTTGTAAGTAAGGTTGTCAAGGGTTCCCTCCAAATGAAATCAAAGTCAAAACGGACGAAAGTTTTTGCGTCGCTTTTTTCAAAAAGCGACCGCCCATCCAAGGGCGCGCAGCCCTTGGTCGCGCTCCGCAGAGCGCGAAACTTTCTCGGCGTTTCTTTTTTGTGAACTTTTTTCTTTGCGCCTGAGGTGTCAAAGAAAAAAGTGGGTAATGGGTTAGGATGCGTTACATTGAGGATATTCTTTCCGTTCTTTTTGAGCAAAAAGGCACAAAAAGAACCAAAAATGCCGTATAAGGAGTTTCGCCTCTGCGGAGGCGAAGAGGGGGGCGCGGCCCCCCCCTGCCCACCCAATCCA
>JAZRQR010000073.1:0-13508 GCA_045650025.1 Eubacteriales bacterium | reverse complement strand
AGTTGTTCCGCGCCTATGCAGGGATCGACCACGAAAAACTGTGGGCAAACTTGCAATATTTCCTGGAAGCGTTGATGCCCACCTGTGAAGAGTGTGACATCAAAATGGCGATCCACATGGACGATCCGCCTTGGGATATCTTCGGTCTGCCCAGACTGCTGGTCAACGAGGCAAACATTGACCGCTTCTTGAAGATGGTGGACGACGAATACAACTGCCTGACGCTGTGCTCGGGAAGCCTGAACGCTGACCCCAACAACAACGTAGCAGAGATCGTTCGCAAGCATTGCGATCGCATTGCGTTTGCGCACATCCGTAACGTTAAACACTTTGAGAACGGCGACTTCTCCGAGGCATCGCACCGCGATTGCGACGGAGATACCGGTATTCTGGACATCCTCAAGGCTTATCACGATTGCGGCTTTGAGGGCTATATCCGCCCTGACCACGGCAGACACCTGTGGAACGAGGGTCCCGGAAACGTACGTCCCGGTTACGGTCTGTACGACCGCGCACTTGGCATTATGTACATGCTGGGCGTTTGGGACAGCCTGGATAAATTTGATCAAAAATAAGGAGATACGAATATGATACAGCTTCCTATCAACATAGATTACAGCGGCAAGGTCGTTGTCGTAACCGGCGCAGGCGGACTTATCTGCGGCGCAATGGCAAGAGCATTTGCACAGTCGGGCGCTAAGGTTGCAGCCCTTGACCTCAATGAAGAGGCAGTGCTCAAGCTGGCTGACGAGCTGACGGCAGAGGGATTTATCTGCAAGGGATACAAGGCAAACGTGCTGGATCCCGCAGCTCTGGAAGAGGTGCACAAGGCAGTTGTGGCTGACCTGGGCACGTGCGATATTCTGGTCAACGGTGCGGGCGGTAACAACCCCAGAGCCACCACGGACAACGAATACCAGCACGAGGCTAAGGAGGGCGGCAAGTCCTTCTTCGATCTGCAGGCAGACGGCGTTGATTTCGTATTCAAGTTCAACTTCCAGGGCACGCTTCTGCCCACGCAGGCTTTTGCCAAGGACATGGTGGAAAAGAAGGCTGGCTGCATTCTCAACATTTCTTCCATGAACGCATATACCCCCTTGACCAAGATCCCCGCATACTCGGCTGCTAAGGCTGGTATTTCCAACTTCACGCAGTGGCTGGCTACCCACTTTGCAGGCACCGGCATTCGTTGCAACGCCATCGCCCCCGGCTTCCTGGTTTCGGCGCAGAACTACAAGCTGCTCTTTCACGAGGACGGCACGCCTACTGCACGTTCGGGCAAGATCCTTGGCGGCACGCCCATGAATCGCTACCTTGACGCTTCCGAGCTGCTGGGCGCAACCCTTTTCCTGTGTGACGACCGCTCCGCTTCTGCCATTACGGGCGTGGTACTGCCCATCGACGGCGGCTTTGCAGCATACAGCGGCGTATAAGGAGAGTGTAGTATGCAGAAATTTATTCCCGTTGTGGTGATCAAAGAGCTGTCTGAGACTGATAAGATCCTCACCGCTCTGAAAAAAAGTGATATTATGTGCGCAGAGATCACCTTCCGCACCGCTTGTGCGGCAGAGGCGATCGCATACGCCGTGAAGCATTACTCCGATATGGAGATCGGTGCAGGAACGGTCATCAATGCCGGGCAGTGCGAGGCAGCGCCGGCTGCAGGTGCAACCTTCATCGTTTCCCCCGGTCTTTCTCCCGCAGTTGCAAAGATCTGCACCGAGAGAGGCATTCCCTACTACCCCGGCTGTGTCACCCCCACCGAGATCATGGCGGCGCTGGAGTTCGGCATTACCACGGTCAAATTCTTCCCTGCCAACGTCTATGGCGGTTTGAAGGCGCTCAAAGCGCTCTCCGCTCCCTTCCCGCAGGTAAAATTCATTCCCACGGGCGGCGTGGATCGCTCCAATATCGATGAGTTTTTGGCATTTGACAAGATCGCCGCAATTGGCGGCAGCTTCTTTGTCAAGGAAGCACTTGAAAAAATGGAGGCTGAAGCATGAAAAGAGTTGTAACGTTTGGCGAGCTGATGCTCAGACTTGCCCCCAACGGCTATTACCGTTTCTTCCAGAACGACCAGATGCAGGCAACCTTTGGCGGAGGCGAGGCGAACGTTGCCGTGTCTCTTGCCAACTATGGTCTGGACAGCGTATACGTAACCAAGCTCCCCAAGCACGCCATTGGTCAGGCGGCTGTGGATTCCCTGCGCTACTTTGGCATTGACACCTCCAGGATCGTGCGCGGTGGCGACAGAGTGGGCATCTATTTCTTGGAAAAGGGTGCTTCGCAGAGAGGCTCGGTTTGCATTTACGACAGAGCGCACTCGGCTATTGCAGAGGCAAAGCCCGCTGATTTTGATTGGGATGCGATCTTTGACGGCGCAGATTGGTTCCACTTTACCGGTATTACCCCCGCGCTGGGCGGAAACATGGTGGAGATTTGCCTGGAGGCATGTAAGGCGGCTAAGGCAAAGGACGTGAAGATCTCTTGCGACCTCAACTACCGCGGCAAGCTGTGGACCCGAGCCGAGGCAAGAGAGGCAATGACCAAGCTTTGCCAGTACGTGGACGTTTGCATCTCCAACGAGGAGGACGCAAAGGACGTATTCGGCATCGAGGCAGAGAACACAGATATTTACGGTGGCAAGCTGGATCACGAGAGCTACAAGTCGGTTGCAAAGCAGCTTGCGGACAAGTTTGGCTTTGAGAAGGTGGCGATCACGCTGCGTTCCTCCATCTCCGCAAACGACAACGACTGGGCAGGCATGCTGTACGACGGCGAGAGCTACTGCTTCTCCAAGTCCTACCACCTGCATATCGTGGACCGCGTTGGCGGCGGCGACAGCTTTGGCGGTGGTCTGATCTATTCCCTGCTTATGGGCAAGGACTCGCAGGCTGCGATCGAATTTGCCGTTGCGGCATCCGCGCTCAAGCACTCGATCGAGGGCGACTACAACCGCGTCAGCGTTTCCGAGGTGGAAAAGCTGGCAGGCGGCGACGCAAGCGGCAGAGTACAAAGATAAAATTGCAAAGAGGAATTGCCCGTGGCAATTCCTCTTTTGTGTTCCCCGTGTTTTACAAATTGTGTCTTGCATTATCCTGCAAAATATGCTATAATAAAGAAAAGACATTTGGAAGGAGACAGACCCATGACGCTACGCATTCGCGCCGCAGGGCTGCTTTGCGCCCTGCTTTTGACGGCTACCTTACCTTTGGTTGCTTGCAACACGACGCAAGATACGCCAACCGATCAGACGACCGAGGAGGTTGTAACCGAAATGGAGACCGAACCTATGACCGAGGAAATTACCACCCAAGAAGCCACGACCGAAGAGGTCACGACCGAGGAGGTCATCGTGGAGCGCGTTCCCGACGGTACCATTCCCTTTGTGCCCGATCATCCCGAGACCATCAGCGCGGATTGGAAGGCGATCTGGCTTTCCCAGTTCGATCTGCAGCCCATCTATACCGATGGCAACAAGCAGCGCGCAGAAGCGGATTTCCGCAACCGTATGGTGCAGGTACTGGACAACGTGGTCACCGACGGCTTTAACACGGTCGTGCTGCAGCTGCGTCCGTACGCCGACAGCATGTACCCCTCTGAGGTATATCCGCCCAGCAAATATTCCATGGGCTCTTATGCAGGCGAGTTTTCCTATGACCCCATTGCCATTATCATGGAGCTTTGTAAGGAGCGCGGCTTGTCCGTGCACGGCTGGATCAATCCCATGCGCGGCATGAGCGAGGATGAGATCAAGCAGGTGGACGATCAATATCTGATCAAGCAATGGTACAACGACGCCTCCAAGAAGGGCGACTACATCGTATACGTCAACAAGAACTGGTATCTCAACATTGCGCATCCCGAGGTCAGAGCCATGATCTGCGCGGGCGCTGCCGAAATTCTTGCCAAGTACGAGATGGACGGCATTCACATGGACGACTACTTCTACCCCACCACCGACGCCTCCTTTGACCAGAAGGCATACAACGCCTACAAGGCAGACGGCGGCACGCTCGCGCTGGCTGATTGGCGCAAGGACTGCCTGAACACCTTGGTTGCCGAGCTGTATGCAACGGTCAAGACACACGATCTGCGCGCGCTGTTCGGCATTTCCCCTGCCGGCAACATCAACACGGTGCGCAACAGCCACTATGCCGACGTGGATACCTGGTGCGGCAATCCCGGTTACATTGACTACATCTGCCCGCAGGTTTACTTTGGCTTTGAGCACGCCAACTGGGCGTTTGACAAGACCTGCTTGATCTGGCAGGACATCATCACGACCGATTACGTCAGCCTGATCGTGGGCATGTCGTTCGGCAAGGCACTTTCCGGAACCGATAATTACGCAGGCGCTACCGGCAAGGACGAATGGACACGCCACAAGGATATTATGATGCGCTCCGTACAGTACACAGAATCGCTTGAAAAATGCGTTGGCGTGACCGTATTCTGCTACCAGTACCTCTGGGATCGCGGCAACGGCTCCATCGTGACAGGCACGCAACAGGAGCACGAATCCTTCTCTGCTTATTTAAAGCAAGCCACCTGGCACAAATAACGCATCACATAAAAAAAGAGCATTCCCTCGGGAATGCTCTTTTTATTAACGCAAGTACGCGCTGTTGATCGCCTCAATGAATTGCTCTGCAAGCTCAGCATCAAACTGCGTACCCTTGCAGCGGCGGATCTCGGCAAATGCTTCCTCAAACGTTTTTGCCTTTTGATAAGGACGTTTTGCAGTCATTGCGTCAAAGCTGTCCGCCAAGGTCAAAATGCGAGCCAGATACGAGATCTCGTCTCCCTTTTTGCCGCACGGATAACCGGTGCCGTCCATTTTTTCGTGGTGCTGCAGGACAATGTCTGCAACCGTATCAAAATCCTTGATCTTACGTACGATATCTGCGCCGTCAGCGGGGTGATTCTTCATCAGCGCCCATTGCTCATCCGTCAGCTTCTTCTCGCTGATCAGGATCTCCTGAGGCACGTTGATCTTACCAATGTCATGCAAATATGCACCGTACAACAGCGCCTTTGCCTGATCCTCCGGCAACGCTACATGCTTGGAAAATGCTTCACAGTAATGCACGACGCGGTCGGTATGGTTATAGGTATAGCGGTCACGGGTGTTGATAACCGACAGCAAGGCTTTGATCGAAATGATCTGCTCATCGCTGCTGACCTGGTCCAGATGGACGAATCGGTCATATACCGACGAATACAACTGCGCACGGTTCTTGCGGAAGGATTTTGCCTTATACAAAGCATTATCCGCACGCTCGATCCAGTCCGCAACGGTATCATCCGAATCCTTTTTACTTGCAAGACCCAGCGACACAGTCAGATTATGACCGGGCTGCATGGACTGACCTTCAAAATGGTATGCCTCGACGTATGCACGCAGATTGTTCGCACGCTGCATGGCGTCTTCATCATTCTTGGCAAGCATATAAATGGAGAATTCTTCTCCGCCATAACGGAATACGTTCTCGTCACCAAACTGCTTTACGCAAATTTCGGCAATGACCTGCAACGCAGTATCGCCCTTTTGGTGACCCAGGTTATCGTTGTACGCCTTGAAATAGTCAATGTCCATCAAAAGCACGTACTGACGCATACCGGGAACGTCTTCCTTCAAGACTTTTTTGACAAACTCAAAGAAATAACGGTGGTTATAAAGACCGGTCAGCGAGTCACGGTTGACCGCATCCGAAAGCAACGTGATCTGGCGTCTATCCTTTTCTGCGTAAGTACCAACCGCGTACGCCGTCATACAAAACGCACCCAGCAGCACCAGGTCGGATTGGAAATACGTGGAACGTGCCATTTCGTCCACCGAAAGCATGTCTCCCACAATCACCGTAAGACCGGCAACAGCAGAAAACGTAATACCAAAGCGAGGACCAAAGTCCATGGAATACAGCATGATAACAAGTGCAAAAATAAATTTGTAGCTACTTGCCGATGCGCCGGTGCTCAGATAGCACAGCAAGCACACGCCATACATCACCGCAACCTCAAAGAAAGCACGCACCTTATGATTCTTAAATGCGTAGTTTATGATAAACCAGAAGCCTGCGGTAAACGAAATGATGGAAAAGTAGATGACCATCTTTGCGATGTTGAAATAAAGAAGCTCATCATTCGACAAATAGTCAAAGCATCTTTGCAGAACCGGAATAACGCAGATAAACAGCACCAAAAACTTAAGGGTAGAATAAATATCCTTGCCCTTAGGCATGACGGTGCCGCCAAAAAGACTTATCACGTTCAGTCACCTCTCAATCTGCAAATCATGTGTTATATAGAAATCATTTTCATGAGTTATATAGAAATCATTTTCATGAGTATAATGCGATGGGGTCGTTAAAAACAAATAGCGCCAAGTTGCCCTTGGCGCTATTCGCCTCTTTACTTACTTATCCTGCAAAGAGGTAGGTTCCTCGGGCTGATAAATCCACCAGAAGCATGCAGAGGAAGCTGCGAGAGCAGCAACAACCGTTGCCAATGCAGATACAACCATCATAATTTTAACCTTCATACCAGGATCCTCCTTTCCCGAAAATATTTTATATCAACCCACTTTATTAAGTGGATAGATACCGAAAATTATTTTGCGCTTTCCTTTCTGGAAAACAATCCGTCGAAAAACGCGATAAACTTATGACCGGGCTTGGTCATCATAGTAATTTGCCACAACGTGGACAACGTCAACGCCATTGCAAGGGAGTACAGCTTGTGCCATGCATCCTTGAAAATGAGTGCAAGCACAATGGTCGCCAAAAACGCGGTCAGTACAATGAACGCACCTTTGCGCAGTCGCTTTCTCTTCGCCTCGCTTCTGCAGGGCTTATTAGGCGGTGCGACGGGTGCCTTGAGTGCTACCATAACGTAAGCGAATAAAAATACAGCTCCGACGATGGCACAGTTGGCAACGAAAGGCAGAGACGGCAATGCAAATGCCGAAATTGCCGATATGGTACAAACAAAGAAGACACTATAGATCAGACAACTATAAATTCCACCGGAATGTGCTCCACCGGTCAAGCGGCGTAAGAAGCCAACGGACAAGAACACGACGACGACTTCAAGCCAAAAGGAACATGCAGAGCCAATGACAGATGCTAACAGGAAGATCGCCGTAAACTGCAAAATACCAATCAGACCGTATGCAACGACCGCAACGTCCTCATCGGATTGCCCTAAGGATTCTCCTATTGTTTCAGCAATTTTTTTTGCTAAGCGTTCCATAAAAAACCAATTTTTCCTTCCAAAGCGGGTAAGTAACGTCTTATCTTATAAAAACTTATGTGTCGGATATCTCCGCAGGTGCTTCTTTTGCCAGTTCTGCTCTCTTTTTTATGCCTTTTTTTACAAAATAGAACATCAAAACAGCCAAAACAAACAAGATATTCGCGGGGACACCGCTGGCAGATTTGATGGTCATACCCTCCAAAGTCTTGGTGTTGTTCATCATCTGCGTGAACGTTTCGTCACCGTACACCAGGATCAGAGCGCCTGCGGTCAGCACCTCCGTAGCGGAGATAATGACGCCGCCCAAAAGAATGCTGCAAATAGATCTCATCGCAGGCAGCTTGTTATAACCAAGCGCAACTATGATAAAGAGTGTCCAAATAATGATCGTATGGAAGCCGAAGTCGATCAGCTTCAAGTTGTACGACATACGAATAGCAATTGCAATTGCTGCAAAGATTGCGGTAGTGATCCAGAATTTACGGGTGTTGAGCGATTGGTTCGTTACCGTAAACAGACAGATAGCGCATCCCATTGCCTGGAGCATATATCCGAATACAATATCTGCTAAAATGAAGAGCAAATATTTCCCAACCATGGCAAAAACCAACCTTTCCTGTACTTACCCCTCTACCACAGGGCTATCAATCGGCTTACAAACCGCCTTGATCGAATAGTAGATGATGATAGATGCAAAGGAATGGATCAACAAATCACCGGGGCTTAACACGCAAGTTCCGAAATCAAAGTAATCCGTCAACAGGAACAACTTGGTGCTGCTGCCCGCCAAAACGTGCAGATCATCAATCGTGCCGTCCAATTGACCTTCCTTATAAAACCCGATCCATTTGGATACGGTAGGATACACCGGCATTTTTCCATCATTCGCGTTGATTGCAATTTTATTCATCATGGTGCCTGCAAAGGTCAGACCAACGCCCACCATCGTAGGAACGAAGATGCGGCGCAGCACCACCGGAAGCACCAACGTGATGATCATGAAATACTGCAAGATCGCTGCGTACTTTACAAAGCTGTGATTCCCCATCCAGGCGTTCATGACAAAGAAGCCATGCACTGCGCAAGCAGCCAGGAAAGGATACAAATCCGGCACGCGGAACACGCGCCACACGCGATAACCCTTGATACGTGCAATTACAAAAGGAATCAGAATAAATATTAACATGAACGTTCGCTCCCTTTGGTATGATTTCAAGCACGTACACGGAATGCACCGTACACTACACGAAACGAATAAAAACCGCTTCCTGCCTCGAATAAAAAATCGATACAGGTATATACATGCATATTATAGCATGTTTATACACGCTTGTCAACCTGGTTTTCGACACAAAGCGCAAACATATATGAACGATTTGTAAACTTGCATTATCTTTTTCGTGAAATGCAACCGATTTGCACAAAAATGCCCCGCAATGCTGGCTGCATTGCGGGACATTTTTATAGTTATTTGACGATCGCTTTATAGCGAATCGAGGTGTTACTCTTAATAAAGATTTTGAATTCTTCAAGCGAAATTGCCTTTGCGTAATAGTAGCCCTGAATAACGCCGATACCCATCTGCACGACACGTTCGTACATTTCCTTGGTTTCAACGCCCTCCATGATTACGGTCATTCCACAGCTCTGTGCCAGCTCGGTAATGGTGGCAATGATCTTGTCATCACGCGTCACGTCAACGCCCTTTGACAGGAACAGACGGTCCAGCTTAAGCTCATCCATTTCCAGCTCCTTAAGGATGCGGAAGGAGGAATAGCCAACGCCGAAGTCGTCGATCGAGCAGCGAATGCCTTCCTTGTGAAGCGCACCGATAATCTCGGCGAGCTTCTGGTAGTCCTCTGTTGCGTACGACTCGGTAAACTCCAGAGTGATCATATCATCATCGATCATGTAACGGTTCTTGTTTCCTACGTAGAAGTTTACGAAGTCCGGGCTTGCCGCGGTTACGCGGGAGACGTTGACGGAAATCGGAACGACCTTATCGCCCTTTGCCTTTGCTTCACTGAGATACTTCAATACCTCAAGGTAGATGAAATGGTCCATCTGCACGATGAAGCCGTTGGACTCAAACAGGCTGATAAACTCAGCGGGATAACGGTAGTCACCCTTTTGGTAGTCGAACCAACGAACCAGCGCCTCGGCACTGTCGACCTCATCTCTTTCTACGTTGTACTTGGGCTGCAGGAAGAGACGGAACTCGTTACTTCCCAGCGCAGCTTCCATACGCGCTTCCATGTGCTCGTTCTGATTGATCTTTTCACGAACTATGTCGGTATAGATCAGATACGGAACGTCAGGCTGATTCTTTGCATCATCGCAAACGATGGATGCGCAGTCGATCATATCCGAAACAGTTCTGCGCTTATCTGCGTTGATGATGTAGACACCTGCTGCAATCTGCACCTTGACTTGATTGTCCTTGAGCAGATCGTACTTATTGATAACGCCCTCCATAACCGCCAGGCGGTTGCGGAACAACGTTTCATTTCTGAAATCCTGGAACATGACGAACTTGCCGTCACCGGCATAGCCGAAGACCTCGTTCTCACCGCAAACCGACGTCAGGATCTCCTTGATATACTTCAAAAGATTGACCGTTTCCTTAGCACCGTATTGGTCTTCAATAAAGCGGAATCTTCTCAAGCTGCAAACAACGACTGCGTAGCCGTTATTCTTTTGAGGCAGCAAATCGGTAACCTGCTTCTTAAAGCCTTCAATATTGGGACATTCCAGAACGGGATCGGTCAGATTCACGGACTCGACTGCCTTCTCTACTCTGTGGTAGAAGGTGAGTGCAAAAATGATACTAAATACCAGCACGACAATCGCTACGATCAGGACAATGGTCATGTGTCCTACGTAGTCGTACTGTACGGGGAGCAGCTCATCACTCTTGCTCATGGTTACCAAGAACAGCTGGCCGTCCAGCGAATCGATCGGCTCCACGACAAGCGTGTAGTTGCCCGCGGAATGTGCGAATTCCAGCGTTCCCTGCTCGCCCTTATACATGAAGTTATTGACGGCATCAGAGGTATCTCTGTCCTGCGTCATGTCCTTGAGGCAGTCAAATACGTTGGCTGTCAGGTTATACTCAAAGCCGTCCTTCGTGATCACGGACCAGACGTCACCCTTTTGTCCCACGATTACAGCCGCGGTGGTATTCTCGCGAAGCGTTTCACCAACGCTTACAACGTCTCTGTAGGGTACTACGGAGATCAGAGAGTCGATCAGATCTGAACCGTGTACAGGAACGTAAAACGCAACGCAGTTCATTCTCAGCACGCTATCGTAATATACCGAGCTGTTCCCTGCTTTGTCGTCCTGCGCCATAGCCAGAACCTCTTCATCCAATCCGTTGAATTGTTGAACACCGGACTCGCCATACGTATACGCAACTCCACGGGACAGATAACGCAAAGCGCCGACCGACGTATCGCCTTGATATGCCGCAAACACCTGCGAGATCTCATCCACCGTGTCTGCATACGCGAGCTGCTCCGCGATTGCGTAGAGCCGCTCTGCATGCGCCTCTGCCGGTGCGGAAACCTGCTCCATATCCTGGGCGAAATTGGCAAGCGCTTCCTTGGCTGCCATTTCCGTTTGATATGCAGACGATGTTGAAACGATCGTGATCAAATAAATGGTAAGGAATACTGCTACCATGCAGATAGACATAATTTCAACATGCTTAACCAACTTTTTGCCGTTAAGTTTTTTTGCCATATCCAATTCGTCCTTTCATTTATTTTTTCACTCATCAGGGGTATCGGAATGCGTCTCTTGTGATTGCGCTTCCTGCTGCTCGGATTCCCCGTCGGAATCCTTCGAGGAAAGATTTACAAATACAGAAGCGATCATAACGGCTCCGCACAAGACAACCAGCACCGTGGAAATGATGATAATGCCCTTTCCTTCCAGCATTTCGCTAAAGTCAGTCAGCATATTCAAATTTGTCACGTGCCTGCCAATCAGCTTATCTCCCTTAGCGGTATAATCGTCCTTGCGAGGATTTGCATCCCCTTTGGTGACGAATTCGATACCGTTTTCCCCGTATATCGGATCTTCCACCACCTTGTGTGTGTTGGGATAACCCTTGATTGCGGGGTCGTCGGAGTAAAAGCAGATAATGTCGCCATTACGGACCTCGGTTGCATCAACCTTCTTGATCAAAATGTACGATCCTTCCGGAATCGTATCTTCCATGCTTCCGCTCACGATATTCATAACAGAATATCCGAAGAAGTAGGGGATTTCTCCCCTGATCTTCGACGCCATAATATATCCTATGAATATTACGACTAAAATGGTTGCCACCCACCACGAGATGGATGCGATCTTCTTAAAAATGGTGATTAGTTTCTGGGTACGGTTCATCTCTTAAGACGTTCAATGCAAGATTCCCAAAGAGGAGTATTCGGCAAGCCCTTTTCGTCTTCCGCGATCTGTGCCTCCAGTGCCTTGATACGATTGATCACGTACTGGTTGGTGGTATCCTGCGTCATCAATTGCTTGAGCGCATATCTTCCGTCGCGGTAATCGGTCATCTTTCTGACGTACGTCTGGACACTCTTCTTCTTCTTTCTGGGAAGATCGATGTACTGCTGTCTTGTGTAAGGAATCAAGACGTAAGTGCCCTCTTCCACGTTGGACAGATCGCTATCCATGTAATAGAACTCAGGCTTATCGTCGCCACTCTTGCTACGGTCAACACGCGGCGCGGAAACCAGGTTTCTTGCCATCTCATCGAGATCTCTTTCAATAGCTGCAAGCTTATCAGCCTTTTCCTGAGCCAGACGTCTTGCTTCTTCTGCTGCTCTTCTCGCCTCTTCTGCTGCGATTCTTGCTTCTTCCTCAGCAATTCTTCTTGCTTCCTCTTCTGCTGCTCTTCTTGCCTCTTCTTCAGCAAGGCGCTTCGCTTCTTCCTCAGCAAGTCTCTTTGCTTCCTCTTCTGCACGCAGACGTGCTTCTTCTTCAGCACGCAGACGAGCCTCTTCTTCAGCGCGGCGGCGAATCGCTTCTTCCTCTGCAAGACGCTTTTCTCTTGCCAGGCGGCGAGCCTCTGCTTCGCGCTCAAGCTCTTGAGCCCACAGAATTTCGTCCGCCTTCAGCGATACGAGGATCGCCAAGCGAATGCGGCGCTCGTCTTCCGAGAGCTTTTTGCGATTGTTTGCCAATCGCGATACGGGAACGGTCTTTTTGTATTCCGAATCGTAAACACGGTAATCATCCAGCTCCTCGATGTCGAACTCCGATCCGAAGTCCGGAACCACCTCAGAAAGTCGACGCTTTGCCAAAATTCTGTTGTTCTCGGAGTCCTCTGCTACACCGTAATAGAAATCGGTATACTGCAGAGCGATGGAGGAATACAGGTCGCTTACGTAGTTATCCGAGGGGATCTCGGTATATTCATCGCAAACGGCGGAGAAGCCTGCCTTGTCGTAGCTCTCCAGGTACTCCCAAAGGTTGAGACACACCTTCATGTTCTTGTTCTTCAAGATCGCGTTGGTGCGGATCACGGGAGGTCTGATAAAGTTTCTGCCAAGAGCACGCACGTACGGAGACGACATATAGGACGCCAGCGCACGGTGGATCTTTTCCAGTCTGGTAAAGGCATTCAAGTAACGCTCGTTTGCCTCAGCCTCTGCTTCGGTCAAGTCCGTGGAAGGAGACGCCAGATCGATCGCCAGTTGAACCTTCGCCTGGTTACGGTCGTTCTCATATTCGCTCGCGTAGTGCTCAAACTCAGTCGAATATCTGAGCTGATATACGCGTTCTGTTCCACACCCTCCGCGCAACTGCTTGTATCGCTTGTCAACAAATGCGGACAGTCGCACCAAAAGGGTGTTGATAAACTTGTTCTCATAAGTCAGAAGCGTTTCTTCGTGATATACGTTTAACAGTTGAAGAGGAATGACCTCGTCGTCCTCGGTGATCGCCTGGATCATGTTGGTATGCTGTGCAAGATGCTTGATGGTCTTCTCAGTAATGTTACGGGAAAGCTCAACAGGCAAAATCTCGTCCACGTCCTCGATCATGATCGTGGGGTTACGCACGATCAGATCAAGATACGGAATGGTCTCTTCGATACGATCGATCCATTCGACGTCGATGTTTCTATGAATGGTACTTCTCTTCAGGGTTGCCTTCACGTCAGAAGCACCGATCAGCATTTGCGCATCGGCAAACGCAGGACATTTATGCGCCAGTCCTCTCATTGCAGAGAACACTTC
>JAZRQR010000072.1:0-1173 GCA_045650025.1 Eubacteriales bacterium | reverse complement strand
TTTCCCTGCTTGCCCGTTTTGGGAGGCGTCGGGTCACCAATGGCATCCGCCTGATCCTGCAGAGAAGCCGCAAGCGCGGCGTGCGCACGGATCTCTCCCTCAATATCGCGCAGTTCATTGCAGACCTCCAAGGCGCGGTCGATCTCGTCAAGCGGTGTAACGCTGCCACCAAGACGGGGCGTGACCTGCGCGATCGCCTCGCTGACTGTTGTATCTGCGTGCATCTGCTGGGCTCTGCCCGAGAGCGTGCTCAGCTGTCCAGCCAGCATGTGCATCTTTTCAGCCTCTGCCTGCGTGGGCACTTGGCCTTCAAATTGCGTGCCTATGGCATCCAGCTCACGCTTTGCCGCCGAGATCTCGCTAAGCATGCGGCTGTAGGTCTCCAGCACCGCGCGTCGCTCTCTTTGCCCAACCGCCATTGTCAGATCACGCTGCAGCGCTTGCATTTGCTGCTCGCTCCGGGCAACAGCGGGGGTCAACTGCGCGATCTGCGCGTCCAGCTCCAGTGCTTGCGCCTTTTGGCTTTGGCAGACCTCGATCTGTCTTTGCAGCTCAAGCAGTCTGCGCTCGCCCGCGTAGATCTCACCGCGCTCGCCCGTGGTCTTATATTGACGCTTGCGACGCAACAGCGCGTCCATCGCCTCTTCATAGTTACCAAGATCGTTTTCCGCCTGCAAGAGGTTATTGAGCTTGGTGTTGATGCTGTTGTTGGCGTTCTTTTCCACCTTTCCGTGCACGTGCGCCGAGGCATCCATGAACACGGTGCGGCTAAAGCCGTCCGCGTCGATGCCGAACAGCTCTTCACCGATATTTTCCGAATAATCATCGCTGGGCTTGCCCGTTTCCAGGGCGTACAGCGCAAAGGTATCCTCGCTCTCCTTGGCTCCAAAGAACCGCTCGATGCGATAGCTCTTGCCGTTTGCCTCAAACTCAAGGTTGCCGCCAAAGCTACCGCCCGTCCAGGGCGCATATCGCTTGCGTGCGTTTTCGGCAACGCTGCGCGCGCGGCTGTCACCTATGCCGTAAAGCATACTGCGCAAAAATGCCGCCAGCGTGCTCTTACCCCAGCCGTTGGGGGCGGCAATGACGTTGATGCCGTCCTGAAATTCATATGAAAAATCCTGCAGGTTGCCAAATCCCGCAATAAGTCGGAGGCCAAGCGGTCTTAGGAAG
>JAZRQR010000071.1:0-4521 GCA_045650025.1 Eubacteriales bacterium | reverse complement strand
GGGCAGCCTTGGCGATATGCGCGCAAAGTTTACCGTGAAGAAGGATTTCTGCTCCAACGAGAGCTTTGAGAATTACGGAAAGTGAGTCGCGGGCGTGTATAATTATTGCAAATTGAGAAAAAAGAGCCGCATCAAGCAGCATTGGACGGTCGTTGAGGACGACGTTGCGCACGAGATCGAATACGCGTGCAGACCCATTTCGGGCAAAATGGCTGTGACGATCGACGGCGAGACCTTTGGGCTGTCAAGCAAGTTTTTGTTTTTCGGTCTTGCGCGCCGCGAGGCGTTTCGCGTGGGTGATACCCAAGCCCTTTTGGTGGTTGCCAAAAACGGCAAAGCACAGGTGCTGATCAAGGGCAAAGCGATTGATGAGAATTAAAAAAAGCGACCTGCATTTGCAGGTCGCTTCTGTATTCAGTTACGCAAATTCGCTCATACGTGCGACGATTGCACGGAATTCGGCGGTGTCGCGGATGGGCGCCCAGATGCGGCTGCCAAATCTGCCGGAGAGCAGCTTTGCGCACTTGGTTGCACCCTCGGTCTCTTTGGTATACTGCACGCAGTTGATGGGAAGGGAGGTGTAGTTTGCCTCTGCGGGTCTGGTGTCGTATGCAATGGCGTGGTCTGCCATCTTTTCGGCACATTCCAGCGCGCTCTGCTTGTCGCCCTTTGCCAGGTAGAACATTGCCAGCTGGCGGTAGGAGTTGGCAAGGCGGTCGTGGTAGTAAAGCAGATCGTCCTCGCCAAAGAGCAGGTGGAACAGATCCACCGCCTTTTGCAGAATGGCGATCTTCTGGTCAATGGTGTAGTGGTCACCCGAAATGTCGGGCACGCACGCGATGTTGTACATGTGCCACCACATGTTGTCGGCAAACAAAATCAGGTTCTGCTGTGCCTGGTTGAACGCCACCTCACCGGTCAGCACGGTTGCCTTGACGATCTCCTTGGAAAAGCTCATGCTGTGCAGCTTGTTGGCAATGTCCTGCGCGCGCTCGTCGTCGCCCAGCTGGTGCGAGTAAATGTCGCAAAGCGTCTTCTTGGTGCGGTCGCGGAGCAGGTCGTCGGTGCAGTCCTCCAGAATGTGCATGCAAAGCGAAACTGCCTCCTGCATGTCAGCTCTGCGGGGCTTGCCGCCTGCGTTGATGGCGGAAAGCGTGGTTGCCAGCTCCAGCTGCAGCTCAAAGGAGGAGGGAATCTCAGCAACTGCCTCGCGCAGGAGTGCAAGTGCCTCTGCCAGCTCATCGCGGTCGTAAAGTGCTTCTACCTGCGAGAGGTATTCGGCAACCTTCTGCTCCTTTTGCAAGGAATCGTAGCACATCAGCTCGTCCATGCTCACGCCGAAAAAGTCGGCAATGGCGGGCAGCGATTCAATATCGGGGTAGCAGGTCTCGCTCTCCCAGCGGGAAACTGCCTGCGGGGTCACGCCCAGATGTGCCGCCAGCTTGTCCTGCGTCACGTCGTTCTTTTTTCTGAGCAGCTTGATCTTTTTTCCAACTTTGATTTCCATTATAAACTCCCAACTTGGTATAATTTTCAACATTACATTCCATATTATACCGCAACTCGACACGAAAGTCAATAAGAAATTGACGCTGCTCAATGATTTGTTACAAAAATTCCAAAAAGAAAATTGTAAATTTTCAAAAAGGCTCTTTACATCTCGGTCGCGGAATGTTATAATAATTTTAAGTATATGAAAAACTTTTTGTACAAAATAACGCAATCACCCCAAAAACAAACACATGGGAGGATGTTATGGGTAACATCACGAAAGACGAAAAGCTGACTTATTTGTTTAAGGGCATATTGACATTGGAGAGCGTTGAGGACTGTTATGACTTTTTTGCCGATCTCTGCACACCTGCCGAGCTGCAGGAAATGTCCCGCCGTATGCAGGCTGCCAAAATGCTGCGCGACGGACACATTTATAATGAGATTGCATCGACTACGGGGCTGAGCACCGCCACCATCAGCCGTGTCAACCGCTGCTTAAAATACAGCAGTGACGGCTATTTGAAGGTGCTGGACGACATTGAAAAAAGAGAGAAACGGAGAAATTTATATGACGGCGTATGACGGATACGGCGCCATTGCGCGCGTATACGACAAACTCAACGCTGAGCTGGACTATGGCGCGTGGGCGGATTTTTTTGAGGTCTGCTTTGACCGATATCTGCCCGCGCGCCCCTCGCTTATCCTGGACCTTGCATGCGGCACGGGCAAGATGACGCTGGAGCTGGCGCGCCGCGGCTACGACATGATCGGAGCGGACGGCAGCGAGGATATGCTAAGTGAAGCCATGCTGACAAGCGATCTGGATGAGGAGCTGGAAAAGCGCCCCTTGTTCATTTTACAGGATATGCGCGCCTTTGAGCTGTACGGCACGGTGGGCGCGGTAACCTGCTGCCTGGACAGCTTGAATTACCTGACGGGGGACGGGGATCTGGACGCTTGCTTTGCTTGCGTGCACAATTACCTCGATCCGGACGGACTGTTTTTGTTTGACATGAACACCCCTTACCGTTTTCGCGAGGTGTACGGCGATCATGCCTACATACTGGAGGACGAGCTGGTGGACGAGGAGGGAAATAAGAGCGAGATCTATTGCGGTTGGCAAAACGCATACGATCCGGGCACGCGTTTGTGCCAGTTCTATCTGTCCTTGTTTGAGCAAAAGGGGGACGGCAGCTTTACCAGAGCCGACGAGGTGCAGACCGAGCGGTGCTATGAGCTTGCCGAAATTGAACAGGCGCTGCAGCGTGCGGGCTTTGAGCTGCTGGGCGTTTGGGCAGACTTTGCGTTTGCACCCGCAAAAGACAACACGGAGCGCTGGTATTTTGCCGCGCGCGCCAAGAAATAAGGAGAAAGACAATGGCATCAAGCATTTTGCGCGCTATGACCCGTGACGGCAGCGCGCGTATTCACGTCATCAATTCCAAGGAGATCGTCAATACCATGATCTCCTACCATAATACCACCCCGCTTGCCACCGCAACTCTGGGGCGTCTTCTGACCGTGACCTCGATCATCGGCTGCATGATGGGTGAGAAGGAGGATTCGGTCACGCTCATGCTGGGCGGTGACGGCCCTGCGGGCAGAGTGCTGGCGGTGTCGGACTACTACGGCAACGTGCGCGGCAATATTCAGAATCCGGGCGTGGATCTGCCGCTCAAGCCCAACGGTAAGCTGGACGTGGGCGGTGCGGTTGGTCAGGGTCTCTTGACCATGATCAAGGATATGGGCGGCGACCTGCCGACCAACGGCTCCTGCGAGCTGGTCAGCGGTGAGATCGCTGAGGATATTGCCACCTATTTTGCGCAGAGTGAGCAAATTCCCACCGTGTGTGCGCTGGGCGTGCTGGTGGATACCGATTGGAGCTGCCGCGCAGCGGGCGGCGTGCTGATCCAGCTGCTGCCGTTTGCGGATAATGCAACTGTGGAGGCGCTGGAGAAAAATATTTCGGCGCTGACCAACGTGTCCTCGCTCTTTGATCGCGGCATGAGCAATCTGGAAATTGCGGACGTTGCGCTGCAGGGTATCGAGTATGACGTGTTCGACGAGCTGGAGGTAGAATACCTGTGCAACTGCTCGCGAGAGCGCGTGGAAAAGGCGCTGATCACGCTGGGCAAGGACGAGATGGAAAAGCTGCTTGCCGAGCAAAAGGCAGAGGGCAGGGGAGACGAGCTGGAGGTCTGCTGCCGCTTCTGTGACAAGAAATATTACTTCGGAAAAGCTGATTCGGACAGAATGTTTGGCTAAAAGATACAAAAACAGGCAGTGAAAACTGTCTGTTTTTGCTATTTCCAAACATTTTAAAAAAAATCAAAAAAACTTTCAAAAAAGTATTGACAAAACCAAAAGTCCGTGCTATACTATATGAGTCGTCGCGAGAACGACAGCCGAAATGGGAGCATAGCTCAGTTGGGAGAGCATCTGCCTTACAAGCAGAGGGTCATAGGTTCGAGCCCTATTGTTCCCACCATTTGGCCCGGTAGCTCAGTTGGTTAGAGCGCTAGCCTGTCACGCTAGAGGTCGTGGGTTCGAGCCCCATCCGGGTCGCCATATTTTTTTTGTGACAATTTGCCTCTGTAGCTCAGTCGGTAGAGCAAGGGACTGAAAATCCCTGTGTCACTAGTTCGATTCTAGTCGGAGGCACCACTTTTAAAATTGAGGCACCACTTTTAATATGTTGGCACCACATTTTAAACTTAATATTTGCGGGAGTGGCTCAGTGGTAGAGCGTCACCTTGCCAAGGTGAACGTCGCGAGTTCGAATCTCGTCTTCCGCTCCAAAAAAGAACCGTGATTAAAATCACGGTTCTTTTTATATATTTTTGAAGAAAGGAAGATTTCAATGAAAAAAATACTAAATATAATTTGTTGTGCATTGGGAAGTGGTATGATTGGCTTCTTTGCAAATAAGCTTGATACTGTCAATGGAAGTGTTTTATTTGCTGCAGGTGTTATCTTATTGGTATCCTCCGCTATAATGATTTCTGCACAAGGTAAGAAAAATAAATA
>JAZRQR010000070.1:0-1033 GCA_045650025.1 Eubacteriales bacterium | reverse complement strand
GGTTAACCTCTTTACTTTCAATTCACATTGAGTAAACCGTTTCGAGATCCCGCGCTGCGCGCGCCCTCCTTTGGTCGGGTTCGACTTCGCAAACAATACTCAATTGTTTGCTCCGCTCAGGATGACACATAAGGGGATATTTTTGAAAAATTTTCCTCTTTTCCTTAAATTTAATTATATAACTGTTTACAAAATCAAAATTATATGTTATACTATTATAATGGTATAATGGTATGATAGTGCTCGTATACGTACGCGCACGGAAAGGAGATGCTATGGATATCTCAAATAACCAATCCACTCAAGCCGAAATCAAGCCCATATCTACCGCTGTCAAGATCTTTTGCTGCATTGTCTTGTTTGCTTGCTCAGTCGCGCTGCCTGCGCTGACCTATTATATCGGAATCGAGGGTGTCAATCCCGCGATCCCCACCGCAATTTCCGCTGCCGTAATGGCTCTCTGCCTCGCCTTTACGCTCACGCTTTGCAAAAAGCCGCTCTTTATGGGGTGCGCTGTCGCGGGCGTGCTGCTGCTTGTGCTGGTCAGCCCTTGGTTTTCGGTCATGTTTGCCGCGCTGCTTTGCGGCATTGTGGCATGTGCCGCGCTGACTGCGGATGCAGTCAAGGGCATTGCGTATCTGCCCGTCGGCATTGTCGCGCTTGCATCCTTCGGCATTGCATGTGCACTGACGAGTGATCCGCTCCTTGCGGCGTACGCATTGTTGCCCGTCGTTGCGGGACTTGCGCTTAGCAACAGCTACAACAAAAAACACTCGATCATCATCTCGATCGGCGTTGCCACCGGCGCGCTGCTGACCTGCTACGTTGTGCTGATCGGCGCAGGCGCGCTGATCGCAGGCATGCCGCCCAGCATGCAGGGTGTGACCGATCTGATCAAATCCTACCACGCAGCCGTTTCCGGCATTTTTGCAGAAAGCTTGCTGCTCATGGCAGACACGCCCGAGCTTGCCGCACAGCTTGCGCCCATGCTTGGCGGTGAGATCACCCCCGAGCTGATCACCGAATTTTCCGA
>JAZRQR010000069.1:0-1065 GCA_045650025.1 Eubacteriales bacterium | reverse complement strand
CGGTAAATTCACCGTAGCAGTTATCCACCACCACGTATGCGTTACATCTTTCCTTGACGAACTTGACAAGCTCACCGATCTGCGCGCAGGAAAGCGTCTTTCTGTTGTGATATCCCTTGGAACGCTGTACGAATACCACCTTGACAGTACCCGCGTACTGCGCAAGCTTTTGTGCAATGGTTTCGAAATCAAATTCACCCGCCTCTGTCAGCTCGACCTGATCGTACTTGACGCCAAAGTCCGCAAGCGAGCCGTCCCCCGGCTTGCCCGTAATACCGATGACCTCCTCCAAGGTGTCATAGGGCTTGCCCGCCACGCTGAGCATGACGTCGCCCGGACGCAACAGTCCGAAAAGACCGATGGTCAGCGCCTGCGTGCCGTTGACGATCTGGTGGCGCACGAATGCCGCCTCGGCATCCATGACGTCCGCCCAGATAGCGTCCAAGGTATCTCTGCCGCGGTCGTCATAGCCGTATCCGCTGGTAGAGTCAAACATGGACATGCCCACGCGGTGCTCGCGGAAGGCGTCCATGATCTTTTGCGTATTGTTAAAAGCAATTTTATCGATGCGCGCAAAGTGAGGCGCGAGTGCAGCCTCTGCCTTGTCCGCAAGTGTCCATATTTCTTGAGAAAATTCCATAATCTAATTTCAGTCCTTTTTATCACTATGAAGATATGCAAGTGTGAGTTCAACGCAAAGGCGGCAGTCGCCCAGATCAAAGGTCTCCACGCCCGAGTGGATATAGCGCGTGGGAATAGACAGCGCGCCAACCTTGACGCCCGTACCGCTCTTTTGTACCGCAGAGGTATCCGTACCGCCAGCGGTCAGGATCTCGTACTGGTACTTATATCCCTTTTCCTTGGCAAGCTTGACCAGGCGATCGATCACGCCCTTGTGGCAAAGGACAGACGCGTCCTTGACCTTGATTGCCGCACCGCCACCAAGCTCGCAAGCCATGGGCTTAGTTCCGGGCACGTCGCCCGTACCCGTTACGTCAAAGTTGATGCAGTAGTCGGGGTGGATTTGCTGTGCAGCTGCACCCGCGCCGCGCTCGCCAACCTCCT
>JAZRQR010000068.1:0-8515 GCA_045650025.1 Eubacteriales bacterium | reverse complement strand
TGCCGTCGCGGATCGCCTGATAGTAGGAATACGAGCTGACGGAAATTTTCATAGTTGTTACCTCAATTATTTACCCATAATGCCGGTCAGGTGGTCGATCGCGGTCTGAATATCCCCTCTGGGGTTGTCGCCGCACTCGCGCTCAATGGTCAAAAATCCATTGTAGCCGATCTCATCCAGCGCCTGCAGGTAGGTCGGGAAATGTACGCCACCCGTGCCGAGCGGAACCTCCTCAAAATACTGGATGCCCGCAAATTCCTGAGGAACGGGATGTACCACGCCGTAAATGTACTCGGGATTGCCGCGATGCAGCATAACGCCGTCCTTTGCGTGAGTATGTACGATGTAATCCTTAAGGTTGTGAACAGCCTCTACGGGGTTGTCTGCAGACACCATGACCAGGTTGGCGGGGTCAAGGTTAACTGCAACGCCGCGAGAGCCCAGAGAATCCAGGAACTTCTTGAGCACTGCACTGGTCTCAGGACCGGTCTCGATTGCGAAATGCGAGCCCATGCTATCGGCAAATGCTGCCAGCTCGCCGCATGCTGCCTGCATGATGGCATATCTGGGGTGGTTCGAATCCTCGGGAACAACGCCGATGTGGGTGGTGACGATGTCGGTCTCCAGCTCCTTTGCAAGCTCCAGAATGCGCTTGGACTTCTCAATGGCAACGGGGTTCTTTTCGGGGTTGCCAAATCCCATGCCCAGGTCACCGCAAATTGCGGAGAAGCGCAGACCGTAGGACTTGACCATGTCAAGCAGCTCACGTCTTTGCTGGGTGCTCATATTTTCGGGAGCGTGCTCACCGTAGGTACAGTACATCTGCAGGCCCTGCACGCCCATATCTGCTGCAGTTTGAATAGCGGTCTTGGTGTCGGTACGGAAGGACTCCAAAATTACGCCGATAGGAAATTGTTTCATAGGATCTACCTCCACATTTTTATATATACACATTATACCTGTTTTCCCTCTCCTTGTCAAGAGTTTTTGGCACTCTGCCCCTTTTTACTTGACAGCCCCGTGCGGATATGCTATACTGAAGTCAACAAACAAGAAAGGTGCTTACGATGGAAGTATTGTATTTTCTGGAAGGGATCCGTAACCCCGTGCTGGACGTGCTGGTGCAAGCCGTTACGCTTGTGGGTGAGGAAACGTTTTTCTTGGCGCTGGGCATGTTTTTGATCTGGTGCTACAACAAACGAGACGGCTATTTGATGCTGATGGTCAGCTTTACCGGCATTATTCTCAATCAGTTTTTGAAAATGTGCTTCCGTGTGCCCCGCCCTTGGGTCAAGGACCCGAATTTCACCATCGTGGAATCGGCGCGCGAGGGTGCCAGCGGCTATTCCTTCCCCAGCGGTCACACGCAAAACAGCGTGGGCATGCTTGGCTCTCTGGGTGCGACCACCAAGCAGCTCTGGGTCAAGATATTGTGCATTGCAGGCGTGATTCTGGTGCCGCTTTCGCGCATGTACTTAGGCGTGCACACACCGCAGGACGTACTGGTCTCCATGGCGATCGCGTTTGTGCTGATCGTGGCGTTTGACCTTTTGCTGCGCCTGAACGACAAGCATCCTTACGTGATCTACGTTGTCATGGGCACGATTCTGCTCGGCGTTATCGCCTTTTTGATCTTCCTATACGCCTATCCCTTCCCCGAGGATGTCTTTTTCGAGGAGAACGTGGGCAACTACGAGTCCGCGCTCAAAAACGCTTACACCATGCTTGGCTGCACGATCGGCATGCTGCTCTTCCGCTTTGCGGATGATAGATTCATCAAGTACGACACCAAAGCCGTATGGTGGGTGCAGCTGCTCAAGCTGGGTCTGGGTCTTGCCATCGTGCTGGCAGTCAAGGAAGGCACAAAGCCGATCCTGGACGCGGTCTTTGGCGGTCACCTCGCTGCCCGTGCCGTGCGCTATTTCCTGGTGGTCTGCGCCGCAGGTGCCTGGACGCTGACCTTTAAGCACTGGGCAAAATTAGGTCAGAACAAGTAACACCACGCACATAAAAACCCACTTGCCAATGGGTGGTTCTCATAAAGAAGTTGAAAAACCGACAGATTTTGGTGATCTGTCGGTTTTTTGTATCCAATTAACTGAGATTTATAAACTATTTAATTATCAAATAATAAATTACGCTTTCATTTCATCAATAGATTCAACCCATATTTCGTCACATATCAGTGAAATCATGGGACTTGCATAATTAGTAGCGATTTCGACAATCACAGAAAAACTATTCTTTTTTAATAAAAAGTGCTCAATTGTAGGATGAGGAGCGACGATGTTATATTCTTTCATAGAAACTAACATATTACCACAATCAAAATTGACAGTAGAGCATTTCTTAAAACGTATAATAACATCTTTATTTTTAATATCTCGAGGTTCGTCAAAATAATAATACACTGTAACTAATAAATCAGTTAGATTATCATCCCAACAAATGTCACATATAATTCCTTCACTAAAGTCATATATAGAATTAATGTCATTAAAATCACGGCTAAGTATCATTACTTCACCCCTATTATTTCAAAATAATGTATGTTGTCATAATTTTTATGCAATGGTTACCAACACAGCACTCTGCGCAGGCACGCGCAGGCTGACGCTTGCGGCGTTGCCCAGATCGGTGGCGCTTTGCGTGCAATCGGCTGCCGTGGTGTGCAGCGTCACCTTGCCCGAAAGCCCGGACAAGGCAAGGCAAACGTCGCGCGCCTCTGCCTCGGGGTTGGCAATCAACACAGCGCCCGTCTTCCCATCGGTTGCCGCCAGCATATTGGCGCAATCCCCCGTCATTGCCGCACAGCCGCCCAGGCGATACAGCGCGTTGTAATACACCAACGCATAGTAAGCAGGCGCTACCGTGCGCTTATTTGCATCGTAAACGCCCGCATAGGTGGACCAGGGCTGCGCGTCGTAATAGTTCATGACGCGCACGTCAGTCGCATGCATGCAGCACAGCATCTGCGCGATCAGTGCCATATCCAAGGTCGTGCCGCGCACGTCACGCCCGGGATTCCACTCGTTGAGATGCATTTCGGTATGCGCAAAGCCGTATTCGTCCAGCGTCTTGCGCGCATACTCGGCAAATATCACGTTGCTTGCCGCGTCCGCATAGGAATGCCAGGAGAAAAAGTCCAAGGGGCAATTCTTCTGACGAATATGCGACAAAAATCCGTGGAAAAAGTCGATAAAATACTCGGTGCGCTCCGAGCTGTTTGCCGCCTTGACGTAGCCGCCCAGCACCGCGTAAAAGCCGCAGCTGCCGTAGCCACCGATCATCAGATCGGGAAAGCGCTGCTTGAGATAGGTGGACGCCACCTCGTAAAGCGCAAAATACTGCTCGGGACTGCCCTTCCACATGGGATTATCGCGCACGTCGGGCGTATTGTCCGGCTCGTTCCAGATCTCCCAATAGCGAATGCCGTAATGAAAGCCGTTTGCCCAGCCCTCGTTATAATGGCGGATGATGCCCTCGCAGATGCGCGCCCACTTAAGGTTATCCGCAGGCGGATAGATATTGCGCGGCTTGATAAAATGCTCCGGCTCAATGCTGCAGCCAAGGCGATACACCACCTCGCTGCCCTGCCTGTAAATATCCGCGATCAGCCAATCGGTAAAGGCAAAATCGTAGCTTGCGGGGTCTTGGGGATCTTTTGCAAAGTCGGGAAACACGTTGGCAATATCCACGTATCTCGCCGCTGCATAGTGTCCGCCCATATCGTGCAGGCGCACGGACGGAATGCCCGCCCTTGCCAGCACGTCACGATACCCTGCCTCGCAATCGGGCTCGGGTGCATTGTTGACGCCGTGTAAGGGCTTGATCTGCCCTTGAATCTGAGAAAAATCAATGCTTACGTTGCTCATCATACGCTCCGCCTTTCCTTCCGATCAATAAGGTCATTATAGCGCAAAGCGGCGCATTTGTCAAGTCATGATCCGCACGCAGTCTCCCGCAGGCGATCCTCGATCACGTCGCACAGCGTGCAAGGCGTCACACCTCCGAACACAACGTCACAAAATAGCGCTCGCACACGCCGCGCCTCACCCTGAAATTCGCACGCAACGCGCTCGCCTTGCTGCTCCAGAATTATGCAGTACTGCTCTTTCAGCCCTGCGGGAATTGCATACAGACTTGCCTTGACCTTTCGCTCACCAACCGTATAGGTTGCGCAGCAAATGGGGCTCTTTGTGTCCTGAGTTGCCAATCTTTCACCCTCCGAAAACGTAGTATCTTCCCTATTATACCATCGGGTCTGCGTCGAATCTTAAGATTTTTTGCGGCGTTCCCGGCGAAATTTTGCGCAAAATCGGGTCGTTTTCAAGTGTTTTTGACGCCCAAATGCGCGAAAAAGCGCCATTTTGCGCCCGTTCGTTCACACAGGGTTCATTCTCTTTACTTTTATCAAGCAAATACACGTGCAAAAAAAGACTGTCGAAAAATTCGACAGTCTTTTTTACTTTGATAGCGTATCAGTAACCGATTACCGTTTCAAATACAACCTGAGCGTACAGTCTGCCCAAGAAGTCGTTGGGATGGTTGATGTTGTTACCGGTGTGGTCACGGAAGCGCTTGTTGTCCAGAATTCTCTGGCTCATGCTGGTCATCTTAGCAACTGCGCATGCCTTGCCGTCCTGAACGTAGGACTCTGCCAGGCTGACAAACACGTCCTCAAACTTGTACTGGTTACCGTACCAGCCGTTGATCGCCTCGGGATTGGGGATCATGGTAGCCACCAGCAGAACCTCTGCCTCGGGAGCGATCTCATAGAATGCATCGGTGATCTTCTTGATCGCCTTCTTTTCGTTGTTGGTGGAGTTACCTGCATCGTTCATACCAAACGCCAGCAGGAAGAAATCACAGCCGTACTGATCCACATATGCCTTGACGTACTTGTCAAAGTTGTTGTAGCCATCTGCGCTGGTCCAACCACCTACAGCGGTATTGATGTAGGTAATGGTGCCGTTGGTACCGAATACGGTGTCCTGAGTGGGAGGTGCGCAGGTGCCGGTCAAGCCGGTATTGATGTACTTGACGGTGTAGCCGTACTTCTGTGCGAGGTACTGCGTGAACAGCTGGGTGTAAGGAGGTGCATAGGGAGAAACGTTTGCACCGCTGGAGGAGGTTGCACCAAAGGTGATGCTGTCACCGTAGAACAGCATGGTCACATCCTCGCCCTTTTCCATCTTGGCAATCAGCTTGGTAAACTGATCCGAGGTCTCGGGAACAAAGCCTTCCCAGTACTCGTCGTGAATATAGGTAACGGCAACCTGCCACTGGGTCATGGTCGTGCCCTCGCCCCAGTAAACAAAATACTTCTTACCGTCTACCTTGACCTGCAGCTGTGCGGGCATGCCGGCAAGTTCCTTTTCATGGTAGTACTGATCAAAGCTGATCACGGGAATGCGCGTGCCTTCCAGCAGAACCAGCTTGCCATCTACAACGTCATAGTCCTTACCCTTCTCATAGACCGTCTTGAGGTCGTAAGAGGTTACGGAAAGGATCTCATCGGGGGTGTACAGAAGCGATGCCTGGTCGTCCATGCCGACAAACATAACCGTCTCGTTGTATACCACTCTGCCGTCCCAAACGGGGGTCATGTAGGTATTGAGATCAAATGCGTCGTACTTCAGAATGTCACCAATGGGAGCATTGTTGACCGTGCCGCGGGTGGTCTCTTCCTCGGTGGTCACCTCTTCGGTGGTAGCTTCCTCGGTCGTTACCTGCTCGGTGGGCTGCTCGGTGGTCTCTTCAGCGGGAGCTTCGGTGGGTTCCTCGGTGGTCTGGTCACCCTCGCCTCCGTTACAACCGACAAAGCAAATGCCCAGCAGAAGCATTGCCAGCAGCATAGAAAGAATTCTTTTTGCGTTCATAGTATTCCTCCAAAAATTTATTTTTACTAAATGAAAGCCTTATTTGGTGCCCGTGGAGCCAAAGCCGCCCGTACCGCGCTCGGTATCGCTCAGCGACTCTGCTTCAAGGAAGCATGCCTGATACACGGGAGCAAACACGATCTGCGCCACTCTCTCGCCGGGCTCAACGCACTGCGGGCGCTCGGTGTGATTGTGCAACGCCACCATGACCTGACCGCGATAATCGCAATCGATCACACCAACCTTGTTTGCAGGTGCTAAGCCGCGCTTGGTGGCAAGTCCGCTGCGTGCATAGATAAAGCCCGCAAAGCCTTGCTCAATCTCCATACTAAGCCCTGTCGGGATCAGCACGGTTTGCCCGGGCAGAATGGATACTGCATTTTCAATGCATGCATACAGATCCGC
This sequence comes from Eubacteriales bacterium, assembly GCA_045650025.1. GTDB lineage: Bacteria > Bacillota > Clostridia > Oscillospirales > CAG-272 > SVQP01. The sequence continues at coordinate 2,228 of JAZRQR010000068.1, read as the reverse complement.
ACCTGCTGCATCGGTGCTTCCGTAGCTGGGTATTTGGGCGTTAGGCTGCAGCTTTACGATCTTAACTGTCACAGCGACCTCCGTATCACATCAATTTATCACATTGTAACAGAAAAATTTTAACATAGTATGAACATATACAATAATTCTTGACGAATTCCCTTTTTTGCAGTATAATATGGACAACAAATACTCCAAGGAGGCACGCTATGAGCAAGACCAGAGTTGCCGTGATCGGTTGCGGTACGATCGCAAACGGCGCACACATTCCCGCATACATGAACAATCCCGAGGTGGAGATCAAGTATTTCTGCGACATCATTCCCGAAAAGGCACAGGCTGCCGTGGAAAAGTACGGCTGCGGTACGGCAATCGTGGACTACCACGAGATTTTGGACGATCCGGAGCTGGACGCTGTTTCGGTTTGTACCCCCAACCGTATGCACACCACCATTGCCATTGACTTTTTGGAGCACGGCAAGCACGTGCTTTGCGAAAAGCCTGCGGCAAGAACCTATGCTGAGGCAAAGCTGATGCAAGAGGCGCAGCATAAGAGCGGCAAGGTGCTCAATATCGGCGTGGTCAACCGCTTTAACACCGCGGTCAACGAGATCCGCAAGCTGATCGAGGCAGGCGAGCTGGGTGAGGTGTATCACGTATACGTGTCCTTCCGCGCATGGCGTTCTATCCCCGGTCTGGGCGGTGCATTTACCACCAAAGAAATTGCGGGCGGCGGCGCGCTGATCGACTGGGGCGTGCACTACCTCGATATCGTCATGTACTGCACGGGCGACCCCAAGCCCCAAACCGTTTCGGGCAAGGCATTCTGTAAGCTGGGCGCGGATATGCCGGGCTACGTGTATGAAGGCATGTGGGCAGAAGACACCAAGGATCTCAACGGTACCTATGACGTAGACGACAGCGTCACCGGCTTTATCCGCACCGAGGGTCCCACCATCACCTTCAACGGCGCGTGGGCGCAGAATATTGGCGTGGGCGAGTGCTTTATCGACTTCCTTGGCGACAAGGCAGGCGTGCGACTCAACTACGGCGGCAACTTTACCGTATACGGCACCAAGGACGGCAAGCTGACCAAGGAAGTGCCCGAATACGAGAGCGTGCACATGTTCCAGAACGAGATCGATTCCTTCATCCGTTGCATCAAGACGGGCGAAAAGCTTCCCTCTCACATCGACCAGGTCATCATCACCGCGCGTATGATGCAGGCGATCTACGATTCCTCCGAGCAGAATCAGGAGATCAAGCTGGAGTGGTAAGCATTCCCATATAGACAGATACCCCCACCGATTTTCGGTGGGGGTGTTGTGTATTGAATTCTATAATTTCAATATGGCTGACTATTGCTACTGCATAAGAATTTTCCAAACACCTTATTTGTAACAGTCATTTTCATCCTCCGTCATTTTTTGACAACTCATAATCTTGTTGGCTAAATAATATTACTTTTCCATCCTCGATTTTTTCGTAAAAAAGAACAATACCTGCTATATTTTTTTGTTCAGGATAGATGTCATTTATATTCGTACTGTATATTTGAAAATATATTTCTCCATATTGCCGATCGAACAATTCTTTCGGAACGGTAATCGTTTCCGAATAATTAAACGTGATAGAAGTAATGCAATTATTTTCGTCTGCGGTCAATTCACATCTGTATTTTTCAGAAACGAAGTTTTCTTCAACATGCTTTACAAAATATTTTGTTCCATCTGCATCGGTAAAATAAATATCGAACTCAGGATAATTCGAACAATTTTCGTGCTCGTGATTGATATCTTTTGAAAAAAGACCGCCATAATAGAATTCCAAAGTAATGTTATCAATGTCAAATTCGTTTGTCTCACTTTTGTAAGCACAAAAAAATTGTGGTAAAGGTGCTCCACACCCTGCTCCGGGTAAAACAAACCCGCTTTCCAATTTGGTATCAGTGATGATGGGATCAGGAGCATCACTCCAATCGGGAATTAACACCGCACCCAACGCCACGACCAAACAAATGCAGGCGGCGATGGCAGACCATCTCCAAACATGGATAATCCTTTTGCTTTTCAGCTTACTTCGCAGCTTTTCTTTTAGTTGCAAATGCTCTGCAAGAATATCCGCATCCAGATATCCGACGGCATCCAAAAAAATATCTCTGTTCATATAAAAATATCATTCCTTTCTAAGTGTGATTTCAGCCCCTGCTTGAGCTTTTCGATCTCTCG
>JAZRQR010000067.1:0-54991 GCA_045650025.1 Eubacteriales bacterium | reverse complement strand
CGCGGGCGATTCGTTCAGTCGCCCCTACGTTTCGTCAATCCAATATCTCCTTTAGATCCACATCCGCCATAAACAAGGCACCGTAGCTCATGGTCAGGTGGAACAGCGAGGTGTTCCACTTAGTGTCCTTGCCCCAGCCCTCAAAGGTGGTGGTGCCACCCTCGCGCAAGATTCTGCTCCACGTGCCTTCGTGCAGCAGCGCCTCGCGAATGCGGTCCTCCTCGCCGTCGCGTACCAAGCCCCATAGCATGGGGAAGGTGCAGAACATGGAAAGCGAGGACATGGAGTGCCAGTCCAGCATGGCGAGAATGTTGCGCTTGGTCTCGGCGTCGGGGCAAAGCCCCAGCCCGTATGCAAACGTGTTGCCCACAAGGCTGACATGCTCGGTGCTCTCGCCGTCCTTGAATACCTTGCGCTCCTTGTCGTAAAACGCCGCGTAAAACGCATCTGACAACGCAGATTCATCGCGATATGCAGGCAATCCCAGCTCGGCGGCAATCTTGTTCGCCGTGCGAATGGCGGCGATGTAGTACGCGTTGATCGACACGTGCGCCTGGTGGCAGACCTGCCCCTCGCGGATGTCCACGTCATAGCCGTGGCGGAAATTGGCGGGCCACTCCACCACGCACCATTTGTTCAGCTCCTTGATCAAGCCGTCGTGCTCGTATTCGGTGCGGTAGGCGTCCAAAAGCTCCGTGATCTTGCCATAATTCTGCGCCAGATACGCGCCGTCGCCCGTGTAGCGGTAGTGCCACAGCACCAGATACACCAGCATCAAGGGGTATTCGGCAATTTCCTGCATGAAAGAGCAATCCATGCAGGTTACTAAAGTGGGCGTGATAAAGCGCGTGGCAAAGGCGTCGTCGATCAGCTTGCGCACCATGGAATCATCACCCGAAAGCACCATGTGCGTCAGCGCTGTGTAGCAGCCGTCCCCAAGGTAGAAGCCCTTTTCGCGCTCCATGCAGTCCTGAATCACCTCTTGCACGCCGTATTTCTGCGTGTTCACGCACAAATCCCAAATGCGGCAGAGGGCTTCATCCTGCGCGTAGGAAGGCTTGATGGCGGCATGCAGGGCAAAGGGATAGTGCCGTGCGCGCAGTGTAGCGCGCACGAACTGTGCGCCATCCGGCAGGATCAGCTCGGCATAGCGGAATGCCTTGTAGTCAAACCAGCAAAGGCAGCTCTCACCCTCGCCGAGAATCCATTTTTCCTCGTAAACGCAGTTGGCGCGCAGGGCATAGCGCAGGCTGCCGTCCTCTCCGAGCTCCTGCCCGCAGCGCACGGTCACCGCGTCACCCGCGTTACCGCACACAACAGCGTCCAAATAGCCCACGTACGTGGCGCCAAAATCCAGTACCACGCGGTTTTGCCCACTTTGCGTGCAAGTGGGCGCAATCTCCTCAAACACCAGCATGGCACTCTCTTGCGCCACCGTGGCGTGGTCGTCGTGCAGGCAAAGTGATGCGTTCTGCCAATCGCGGTCGTCAAAATCGGGGCGCTCAAAGCCAACCTCGTGCGCGCGCGAGTCGTAGGTCTCCAAAAACTGCGTCTGGTAGCCGCATATGCCGCTTTCGGCGTAACCCGAGTGCAGCGCGACCAAGAAATCCTCGCCGCTGGAGAGTATGATGTGTCCGTCTGCCTCCAGATCGCAAAGCAAGCCGTGGCGCTGATCCCCACTCTGCCAGACGCGGTTGATCAGCCCCTGATACAGCGTGTGCACCGCGATCAGGTTGTCACCCTCGGTCAGATAAGGGGTCAGATCGATCTCGTTGTAATTGTACTGAAAATGATAGGAGGGCGCAGGACCTTGTGCCACAAACGCGCCGTTGACATACAACATATAGTAATCATCCGCTGTGATAAACAGGCGCGCGCTTGCGGGCTTGTCTTTCAGCGTAAAGCGCTTGCGGAACAGCACGTGGCGGTTTCTGTGCGCGGAGCAATCCAGCGCCAGCGGCTCAAGCTGACGGTGGAATACGTTGCGCGGCTGCAGGGCGGCAAGCTCTGCGCAGGAGATCCAGCTTCCTTTGAAATCATGCGACATATCGGTATCTGCCTTTCATAGGTTTCTTTTGCCTGTATTGTATCATAAATACGCGCGCGCGTCAAGAGATTGCAAAGCAAAGGGCATTCGGCTGACGCCGAATGCCCTTAAAATATTATTTGGTGGGAATCAGCTCTACCTTACCAACGCCGGTTGCCAGCTGGATGCTGTCAATATCCTGGTTGATCTCCTTGATCTCGTCCAGAGATTCGGAGAAGCCAACGTAAGCGATGTCCATGTAGGTGGTAGGCTCGGTTACCTTGCCAAGGGCATCCAGGCGCAGGAAGCGCGCGGTGTAGGTGCCATCGGCTGCGGGGGTGAAGGAAGCGAGGTTGAAGGCTGCCAGGTCAAATACCATAACGTGCCATTCACCGTCCTCAATGATACCGGGCGTAAACGCGTAGTCATTCTGACCGGTAGGAGCGGAGGTAGTCGTGCCGGAGAACACCTCAATGTTGCCAAACTTGGATTCGTCTGCGGTGCTGGTACGGTAGCGAACAACCGCGTACTGACCGGTGACCTCGCTGTTACCAGTAAATACCGTGAAGTAAGCCTCGCCTGCTTCACCGTTACCGGTCAGGCGCAGGTAAGAGCCATCAGCGGAAACTTCCATGCTGCCAAAGCCTGCAGCGGTTGCATTCTGTGCTACCAGGTCTGCGGGAGTGAAGTAAAGGTTGAGGGGGTGCTCAGGCTCGGGGGGCAGCGCGGTGGAGGGATCGGGATCTGCGGGCCAGCCGTTAAATTCCTTGTCAAGCTCTACCTTAAAGGTGCGTGCCTTATCGGTCATGTTGACGACGAAGGAGTAAGAGAAGGTGCCGTCACCGTCGTAATGTACCATGTAGCCGTCGTAGTAGTGCTGGTAGCCGCGATCATCGGGGTTACCCATCGAGTTGACCTTGTATTCGACCCATTCGCCGTTGATCTTTTCGTAGATCTTGGGAACGGTGAGGGTGGAGAAGCCGTATACGCGCAGGGAAATGTTGTTTTCACCGCCGCTGAGCGTGAATTCTGCGGTATCGTTCTGCGCCTTGATCTGGGGCAGGAAGATCGAGCTGATGTTTTCGCCAACTGCCACGTCAACCTTCAAGGGGTCAATGATCGAGTTCTGGCGAACGTCCAGTACGTTCTGGTCGGGATGCTTTGCCTTGTAGTCGGTCTCCTGAGAGCCCCAAGGCATGATGATTGCGTTGATGGTAAAGGTGTCACCCTTCTTCAAGGTAACCTCGCCAAGATCCAGCGTCAGGTAAGCTGCCAGGTATTCGTTCTTGACTACGAAGGGGGCGTTGACCTTTTGACCGTTAATGGTGAACTGCGCATCTGCAATGATCATAGAAACGTTAACGTAGTCGTTGACGGTGCCTGCGATCATCTGACACATATCAAAGTAGGGGAACGTGTTGCCAAGCGTGTAGTAGGCGGTATTGCCGTCGGCTACGTTGTTGGTCATAACGGAATTGTTACTTGCATCCAGATAGCCGATGAGTCCGTAGTCACCGCTCAGACCGCGCACCGAGTAGAAGGAAAAGTCGCGCTTGAAGTCTTTGATCGAAACGTCGCCCAGCACCTCGTAGCTGATCTGATAGTAGGTGCGGTTTTCATCGGTCTGCGGCATTTCCATGTGGTTGTAAGTGACCTTGATGTTGCCGTCGTCGGAAAGGTAGGTCATATCAATGTCAGCGTAGGTCGGGCCGTAGGAGTTGATGATGTTTTGCATATTATCCGAGGCGTAGTACTGACCGTCGGAGGTAGTGTACTGCAGCCAGTAGTGCTGACCGCCGTTGGTATGCTGGGGCTGCTTACCGTTGATGGGATTTGCCATCTCACTCCACAAGGGAGCGGACATAGCGCGGTGGTCGGGCAGCGTGTAAAGGTCCTTATTGTAAACGTAATAGGGAGCGATGCAGTTGGATTCGCTGACACCGGTAGAAAGGTGATAGTAGGGGGAGAAGAACTGGATCGAGGAGATCTGCTTGAGCGGGAAGTTACCCCAGTTCTGATACAGGTTCAGAACGGTGTAGCGCTCGGTTTTACCTGCCTTAAGGGTCATGGGGAAGTAAGTCTCGCTATATGCGTCGTCACCGCAGTCGAAAAGGGGCTCTTCCTTTTCGTGGGTGAAGTTCTTACAAACCTCCAGCGAAACGGGCAGCAGCATGTCACTCTCGCCCAGCAGCACGCCGCTTTCAATGCAGGTGCCGTGTGCATAGGTCATCACGTAGATGTTGCGGTCACGGTCATCGCCCGTAATTTCAAATGCCATGTTGTAGTGCTTGTTCCAGGATTCGTAGTAGGGCACGTTAAAGCTGCTCTGCGCCTCCATGTGGAACTCGTATGCGCCGCGAATGGCGTTGTAGCCAACGTAGGAAGCAAGAGGTGCTACCTTGGCGTCAACCTTGATGTTCTCGGGAGCGAGGGGATTGCGCTCCTCGTATGCTGCCTTGCGGAATGCTTCAAAATCATGGTTCAGGTCGGTGTAGATGCGCTGACCCATGTAGAAATCGTTAGCGGTGCTGTTGACGGGCGCGAGAATGGTGCCGTCCTTGGGAGTGGTGAACTGTACGATCTTGTACTTGCCATCCTCCAGGGTAACGGTCATGCTGCCGCTGGAAGCATCCTTGAGCAGAATGTAACCGAATACGCCTACGTTCTGGATGTCAAAGGCAATATACTCGGCAGTTGCCCAATCCACGCCGTCCAGCGTGGTGTGCTCGCCGTTTGCGTCCTTGACGATCAGTGCGTTAACGGTATCGGCTGCCAGCTCGGTGATCTGACCGATCTCGGCAATGCCGTCGGTGTCGGATTCTGCACAAATGCGGACAACGTGATTAAGCTTGTCGGAATATACGTGCAGGGTTCTGTCCAGATAAAGGGGAGGCGCGTTATCGGTCTGGGTCTTGTTGACCTTGATTTCCTTGATCTCGATCTGGTGACCGGAAGCACCAACGAAGTCAAGGCGGATGGCGTTGACGATGCCGGAATAATCGGTCACGGTGGAATTATTGAGCGGGAAGGTGTAGGTGTGCCAGTCACCGTCGTTTGTCACAGCGGCTCTGACCCAGCGTGCGTCGGAGTATTCGTCTGCGCCGATCTTGAGGTACAGCTGGATCTCGGAAACGCCGGTGGTACGCATGGTCACCTGCAGATTATCCGCTTCGTTGGTATTGAACTTAAGGTTACCGTAGATATACGCGTCTGCGGAGCTGAGAATGGTGGAGGTGAGGATGCCGTCGGTCACGACGGGATCGGTCATATCGTGTCCCTTCTTCAAGCCCGAAAGGTTAAGCGTGCGATCCTTGGTCACCTTGACCGAATTGATAAAGTTCTGGTCGGCAAGATGCACGTCGTAGTAGTAATAGCCAAGACGGTAAATGTTGGCGGTTCCGGGGGCGGAGCTGCCGGACGCATAGTAGGTGCTGCCGTCTTCCATCTTGACGTAAACGTCCATGGTGTCACTCAGATATGCCTTACCGCCGGGCGTGGTCAGCGAGGTGACCAGCTGCGGCTGCTCGGGGTTAAAGTTGTAGTAGAGCTTCATGCTTTGGTTTTCGATGGCGTACGCGCTGCGCACGGAGTTGGTAAAGTAGGCGTTCACGCCGTTTTCCAACCACTTTGCGTTTTCCACCAGATCGGCATAAGCACCGGTCAGAATGGATTCGCGTACGGGAGCCTTTTCGTCCTCGGGCGCGGTGGTCTCGTCCTGGGTGGATTGCTCAGGGTCGTCCTGCGGTCTGTCCTTGCATGCAGCCAGCGTACCGAGCAGCATGGAGCACAGCAGCAAAATCGACAGAGCGGTGATCAGTGATTTTTTCATGTGTGATACCTCATGTTTTAATTTTTCAATCTTCTTATTTTACCATATAATATGCCGTGCGTCAAGGGCGCTGCGGTTTTTCGGCATTGTGCATAAAATCGAAGAGGTGTATTTGTACAAAAAACAGTGCAAAAGGGGATGACAAAAGTGTCATCCCCTTGAAGTGTCAGGCTTACTTTCTATAGATCTCGGGTGTGGTGAGAATACCGGTGCGGCGCAGACGGTATTCGTATGTCCAGGCATCCCCCGAGGTTACCCAAGCGACAGGCCCCTGCCAGCGGTGCTTTTCGTCGGCGTTGTGCACGTCTCCAAAGCAGTTGCGGCGCGAGATGTAGGTAGTCAGGCCAATGGTGTGTGCGCCTGCGCATAGTGTGCCAAGATCGGCAACGTAAGGCGGGTAAGCTACCACGGCGCGTTGCTCGCCGTCCACCTCTACCGAGTTGACCACGGCGTCAAAGTGCGGCACCTTGATCACGGCGTTCCAGTCCGTATCGCAGGAAACGGGGATCTTATAGGTGACCTCGCCGCCGTAGAAGGGCAGACCCTGGTAGGTCAGATCGGAGAATCCGAGCGTTTCGGGCAGGGCGGTCACGGTCAACAGCTTGCCGGTCACGCGCACGCCAAACGCACCCAGCAGGTACATTGCCTCGCAATTGGAGCGCTCTGCAAACGGAATGGTCACGCGCAGCACGTTCTCGCCCTTGCAAAGTGCGGGAAGCGCCACCTTTTGAATGGATTTATCCACGTAATAGCCCTCGGGCTGTGCTTTGACGGGTGAGCCGTTCCAGAGGATGGTGGCAATATCCGCGTCCTCCAGCGCAAGGTAGGGGTTCGCGTAATCAATTTCGCTGTAGATGGTGTATTCCAGCGTCACGGTATGCTCTGCGGGCTTTGCGGGAATGACCCAGGGCTGTGCCTTGCCGGCAGGGAAGCCGAGACGGCGGCGCACGGCGGCGTCAATGCGCAAAATCTCCTCGGTAGCCGAGAGCGGCTCGTCATCCAGCGCGTATTTCGCCATGTCAAGCAGCAGGGCGTTGGGCTCGGAGAGCGAGTAGGGCACGGTGTAGGGAATGTTGGCAACGGGATCGGGTGCTGCGTTTTGCTCCGCCCAGGCATCATAGCCAACAGTCATGCGCTGAATGCCAATGGGCATGGGTGCAGCGGCAGCCTCGGGCTCGTAGCCTGCGTCCTCGTCGGTGTCCTCCAGATAAAGCAACGCGGAGTCGTAATCGTGCAGATTCATAATGATGTGCGTCTTGCCGCCCGAGCGGTTGCTGTAGCGCACAGGCTTGATCTCGCCCGTGATGGTATCCCACAGCTGCGCCTTGTATTTGCCCTTGACGTAAACGTGAATGCCCTGCGAGCGGGAAATATGCTTGTTGTAGGGCTCGTTTGCGTGCGAGATAAACAGCCAAAGACCGTCGGTATCACGTCTGATCTGGTGGATCAGGTTGGTGGTGTAAGCACCCGAAAACTCGCGGATCTCCACCGTGCGGTCGTCGTACAGCTCTTCCAGCAGCGCGCCGCGCGAGAAAGCGATCTGCTTTGCGCGTGCAAAGAGTGCCTTGCCGCGTTCCGAGGTCTTGGCGTCCTCGTACTTGGGCGCGTCTCCCATAAATACCAGCTTGCCGCCTGCGTCCAGGAATGCCTCCAGGCGATCCAGCGTGGTCGAGCGCAGCGTCTCGCATTCGGGCACGATGACCACGTCGTAAGCCATCTTGCCTACCTGCAGGGGAGCGCCGCCTGCGGGACACAGATCGGGCAGGGTGGATTCGCAGATGTAGTTGAAGTCAATGTTGCCGCGCAGCAGCCAGTCGGTCACGTTCATAAAGTTGCCGTCCAGCTTGTCGCGGATCAGCTGGGTCTGCTCGTTGGGGCCCCAATGCAGCCAATAGCTCTCTACGGGATGCACCACGCCCACCTTAACAAGCGGCGTGCCGCGGGTAAGCGCGGTGTTCACTCTGCCAAAGTGATCCTCCACGTATGCGTACTGCTTGTACCAGGAGGACTGATAGGACATGGATGCGGGGTAGTCGCGCTTTGCCGTGCCCTTCATGGAGACCCAGGAAAGGTGGTGGACACGCACGGTCACGCCCAGTGCTGCCTGCCAGTCACCGTGCAGCTTGTGGCCGCGGAAGTCGAAATCCCAGCCGGTCACACCGTAAAGCTCGCTCATCATGCCGGGCTTGCCGTATTGGTGTACGGCGGATTGACACTGCTTGGCGGTGGTGAACTCAAAGGATGCGCAAAGCATATCAATACCGGGAATGCCAAAGCCGCGGTAGGAGCGCATGCAGTCGCCAATGGCGGCGGTCTGCGAGTGCAACGTGGGTTCTTCCATCATGTGGCCGGTCAGCGCAATGCCGTGCGCGTCACACCAGTCGCCGCAGGTGTCGGCAAACGCCTTGGCAAAGCGGTCGGAAACGTGGTCGTGGTAGTGGTAGCGGGTCAGGGAAACCTCGCCGCCCGGCAGATCCCACAGCAGCTCGGGCAAGTGATCCACCAGCGATTCACCGTATGCCGCGCGGAAGGTGTCCTCCAGGTCATCAGTCCAGGGCAGGTGCACGGTCTGCTTGCTGTCGGCAAAGGCAAGCGTGCCCTTGCGCATGAACTGCGGCTCGTCGGTAAAGATGGCGGGCACTACTGTGCCAAAGCGGTCGCCAACGGCTTGGTAGTAACGCTCGTGCGTCACTTCAATAAACTTTTCAATGGCAGCCTTATTGAGCGTGTCTACGTAGGATTGGTTGTTGTACCAAGGGGAGTTGCCGGAGATCTCACGCCATACCGTCCACAGTGTGCCCTCAATGGGGTCACCGTCCTGCACCTTGCGGTAGGATTTCAAGCACTTGTCCTTGCCCAGCACCACGTCAAATTTGCCAATCAAAACCGAGTGCTCGGTTGTAACGTAGCCGGGATTGCAGGTAAAGGCAAGGAATCTTTGGCGGAAGGCGGGGTTCTTGGTCACGTAGCCGCCTGCAAAGCCGGAGGGCCACTTGTCCTCGTCATACAGCCAGGAAAGCATCTCGTTTTTCTCGGCGTGATCGGTGCACGCCTTGACCAAGTCCATAAATTCGTCCGAAAGATATGTGGTGGACATGCCTGCACGGCAATGCATATGGAAGCCGCCCAGACCCATCTGTTTAAAAATGTCGATCTGGCGCAGTAGCTCGTCCTTTTCCAGCTCGCAGTTCCATGCCCAGAATGGCGTGCCGCGGTATTCCGCAGTCGGGTTTTGGAAAAGGGCTTTATCCAGCTTGGGTTGCTTTGTGTTCTTTTCGTAAATCATATGCGTCTCCTGTTCTCCGCGCCTGCGCGGGGTGGTGATTAGGGGATGGTGTTGTATTTATTATAACTGAACAAAGCGAAAAATGCAAGCGGGATTTTGTAAAAAATGTGAAAGAAAAAGGGGAGCGAGGGCTCCCGTGGAGTGTGGATTTTATTCTGTGGGAAGCAACCTTGTCCCTGCCGTGACCCGTACGGGAATTTCGCCTACGGCGAATATTTGAACGCTTGCCGCTTGTGAGCAAGCTCCCAGACGGCTTCGCGGCAAATGCGAACCCAATCGTGCGCTTTGCGCACGAAATGGGTTCGCGTCGGGTCGACAGAAAAAGAACAGGCACCTCATTCGAGGTGCCTGCCAAATAAACACGGGAATCTCGCCGTTGGCGAGAATTCGCGCGCTCTCCGCCTGGAGAATGCCTCGCTGCGCGAGTCGCTCTCCGATCTACGAGCGGCGAATGCGAACCCAGCGAGGCGAGCCTACGGCTCGACTCGCCGGGTGAGATTCCTCGTATGGGGCAGCAACACAAAAAGCACGGGAATTTCGCCTACGGCGAATATTTGCACGCTTGCCGCTGGAAAATGCCTCGCTGCGCGAGTCGCTTTCCGACGGCTTCGCGGCAAATGCGAACCCGATCGTGCGCGTTGCGCACGAAATGGGTTCGCGTCGGGTCGGCAAAAAAAGAACAGGAGCACTTCTGTGCTCCTGTTCTTTTTTTGGTGACCCGTACGGGAATCGAACCCATGTTTCCAGCGTGAGAGGCTAGCGTCTTGACCGCTTGACCAACGGGCCTTGTCGTTTGCGACTTGCTTATTATAGCACAACATTTTTAAAAATGCAACCCCTTTTTGAAAAAAAGTCAGAAAATTTTTTATTTTTTTGCACTTGCCCAATTATCGACGCAGTTTGCTTGACAGAGTTGGATAAATGTGCTATAATTATCGGGTGGATCGACGCAAAAACGTCGGTCGGGAGGTCTGAAATGAAGAAAAAAGTGCTATTATCGCTGTTTTTGCTTGCGCTTAGCGCCTTGATGCTGACGTCTTGTGCTGACGTGATGCGCTCCGCGAATAAGAATTCCGCCATTGCCGAGCTGGATAAGCTGCAGGCACAGCTGGAGGAAAAAGGGTACGTGGTGCTTCGCGCGGATGAGGCGGAGGTCATTGCCTTTGCCGAGTCGCTGGCTTCGGGTGATGGCGTGCTTTTGGAGGGCGAGGTCGTTGGCGTGCTGGAATACAGCTCTCCGGATGCTGAATCGGGCAAGATGTTCTTTACCACGGTGATTGCCGTGACCGACAAGGCGGATGCCAAAGCCATTGCCAAGGTGTACGAATCACAAGGCGATGACATCGGCACGGTGGTTAAGGTGACCGTAAAAGGTCGCATTATCACGGTTCTGCGCGGTTGAGTATTTGAATGATCATATTGGAGGATATTACTATGAAAAGAATTTTGACTTTTGCACTTTTACTGTTCATTTGCACCGCTTGCTTTGCATCCTGCGCGCAGGTAGAGCAGAAGATCGGTGAGGTGGTTTCGGTTACTGCCGTAGATGCAGTTGCTTCTCAGCTTGAAGAGAACGACGCGCCCTTTGAGCGCGCGGACGAGCAGGGTTTGGCAGATATTCAGGCGGCTTTGACACAAGAGTATGAAATGACACTTCAAGGCAAGGTAACCGCAGCCTTGATTGGCGGCGAGGCCAACGAGCAAACCGGTGAATGGGTTAAGTACTGGGTACTCGGCTTTGACACCACGGCGGACGCAGAGTCGTTTGAGCAGCTGGTAAACGTGCAGCTGCAATCCGAGATTGGTGAGAGCAAGGCAGTTGTGGTTGGCGGTGGCTACATTGTCAGTATTACTCTTTCGTCTTTGGTTATCGAGCAATAAGAAAATGGGCGCAGTCCGTGCAGGGCTACGCCCGTTTTATGTTTATGTGTTGACAAATTCTGTTATTCGGTGTATCATGTATATGTAAACAAAAGTGCGAAAGGAGATCGCGTATGAACGTTGGTCAGATCGTTTCCATCGGTATCACGGTTGTATTAGTGCTCTTAGGACTGTATTTTGCGCAGCGGGGGGCACGCCGCGGCATTGTCAAGGCTGCAATGACTACGGGTAACTTGGTGCTCAGTGCGTTTCTTGCCTGCTTTATGTCCAGAGATTTCACCACTATCGCGCGTGATTACGTGTATCCCTTGTTTCTGTTCGTGATGCGCCTTCTGGGCATGGACTGGATCGAGCAGGAGCTTGCCGAGATTGAAGGGCTGATCGAGCTGCTGCCCCTGTTCCTGGGCGTCATGATCACGCCGTTCCTGTTCCTTATCTGCTTCTTTGTGCTCCGTACCATCATCGGCTTGATTTTGTCCTTCGTATATCGTTCCCGCCGCAAAACAGTGGACGAGGACGGCAATACGGTCAAAATCAAGAGACACGTACCGACCCGGTCACGCATCAGCGGTGCTGTAGTGGGTGTGGTCAATGCGTTTTTGCTGCTGGCGATCCTGCTGCTGCCCTTTAACGGCTATGCAAACCTGTCGCGCAACGTTGCGGACGCGTATTTTTCGCTGGTTGATACCTCGACCTATTCCAGAGAGGACGCCTCGGTAGCGCCCAGTCTCTATTTTGCAATGCAGGACTACGTGTCGCCCGTCACCGAGAATTGGTTTTTGAAAGCGACCTACTCTACGCTTGGCAAGCCCATGTTCAATCACATGACCTCAACCGCGTACGGCAAGAGTGCATTTAATCTGGAAACCGAAGCCATTGTGGGCATTCGCCTCTTGCGCGACGGTATGCAGTTTGTGTCTGCGGATCTGACCAACCCGGGCACAAAGAGCGTGGAGTCGCTGCACGATATTGTGGATACGCTGGGTGAATCGGTGCTGATGCCCGAGCTGGCTGCCGTGTTTGTGGCGGAAATGTGTGATAATTGGGCGTACAACAAGGATCTGTTTGGTATCCGCCGTCCTGACTTGGGGTATCTGCTGAATCCCACCTTTGATGTGCTGCTGGAAATCATGGCAACCTCGGACGGTGAGACGCTGGTAGCGGACCTGCAAACGCTGGTGGATATGCTGGATCTGCTTGTGGAAAGCGGATTTTTCGACAGTCATCAGGATTCGGAGCAAATAGCAAGCTTGTTTAGCAAGAACCCCACGCTGCTCAAGGATCTGATGGCACTGTTTGAATCCAACGAGCATCTCGCCCCCATGGCAACCGAGTTCCGCGCGCTGTGCGTACGCGCCGTGGCAGGCTCGCTGGATATGGGCAACACCGAGCTGACAGGGCAGCTGACCGGCTCGATCAACACGTACAAGGACGATCCCGAAATGCTCAGCCAGGAGCTGACCTCGATCGTGGAGGAGTATCTGGGGGACCAGGATATTTCGGCGGCGATAGGAGAGGGCGTCATTGATGAGGTCGCACAAGCGATCAGCAACGAGTTTGCGGGCAAGGATCAGGTCACCGAAGAGGAGGTCATTGGCTTTATTCTCTCGTACGCATCGGGCAATTTCACCGAAGAAGAGATTGACTCGGTGATTCCCGGTATCACAGACTCGAATTGGAACTGAACCAGAACGCGCCAACGGCTACGTGCCGTTGAGGCTTTTTTGCATATTTTCCCGCTTTTCGGAATACATCTGTAGTAAAAAGGGGGGGATACCATGCAATTTGAGCAAAAAACAGAGCAGATCAGCGTCATGCAGAGCGGGGCATGCGTGTTGCGCGCGCGAGTGACGTACGTGTGCGCCAAGGGGGAAGGGCAGGAGCGCTTTAACGCCTTTTATCAAAACGCCGCGCGGGCATACCTTTCCTGGGCGCAAAATAAGCAGGGAAGAGTGCTTCAGGAGGAATACGCCGCCCAAAAAACCGACAAAATGTTTGGCTTTCGCCCCATGACGTGCAGCCTGGACGTGCGCGTGGTGTGGCAGTCCGGGCGTTTTGCATCGGTGGTGATGGACAGCGTGCGGGATAGTGGTGTCAAGGGGGAATACCCCGCCTGTCACCGCTGTGCCGAGGTGTGGGATATGGCGCGCGGCGTCATTCTGCCTGCCAAGGCGTTTTTGCATTACGTGCCGGGACTACGCGCTCTGCGCGTGGGCGGTAAGCGTCCCGAGGGCTTGTGGGTTGCCGAGGACGGCGTGGTGCTGTATCACAACGAGGGAGCTGAGGGGTATGCCGAGTATCATACCGGCATTTCCGTGGATTTTGTGCCGCGCAAGGGGGGCGGCGCACAGGATTTTATTCCTGTTCTTGCACAAAAGGTGCAGAATGGGTAGGCGGCGTGAAAACTCTTGGAAAAAGCGGAAAATCCCTAAAACTGCTTGCTTTTACATGGCAATTGTGGTACAATATGAAATATAGAATTTATTCAGTGTAACAGGGGACGGCTCTCTGTTACATCCATTCTCTCTCCCGCCGCTTCGGCGGGGGGGCGGACAAGCTGATGCTGTGTCCAACTCCAATTTAGCAACCGCCTAAAACAAAACACGGGGGTTAAACTAATTTTCTTTTCGCGCGCGTAATAATGCTTATACTATAAGGAATTTTGATGTAACAGAGAACCGTCCCCTGTTACATGGGATTTATTGCTACGAAGAGTAATAGGGAAATAATAACGTCGGAGGGTTCTATGGAAGCAAGTGTGAACGATACTTTGCAGTATTATTGCAAATCGGAAATCAATAGATTTATAAGTAGTCCTCAATACTCCACATTGAATGAATTAGTTAAATCTCATGAGTTTCATCTTGATTTGGATTTTGGGAAAGCCAAGGATAAGAAAGATAAGAACATTTATTTAAGTTTATCCGTTTGTGATAAAAATGATGAATTGGTGAAAGTTTTTGATAGTAGTTGTTTGACAACTGCTACCATGTTAATCTTTGTTGATAAGAGAGAACGATATCAGTTCATTTCTTGGCAAGACGAAGACTTTATAAAAGACTTGAACTGGATTATAGAGCAATTAAATATCTTTGAATAATGGACATCGATGTTTTCGTAAAGCATAATGCATTTTCGATAGCAAGAGTCATCGCTTGATCTCCCCCCCCGTTCCGGACGCGGAACGGGGGGCTTTTTTTGTTGGGCGAAGCGGTAAGTTTTCATGTGCGTATCGAAAAAATACCCAAAAGCCCTTGCATTTATATGATATATGTGGTACAATATCAATTATAATGGGTAGTATTGAAATGATGAAAAAACATTTTTGAAATCACACGAAAAAGGACGGTGAACCCTTTGTCAAAGGAATCAATCCGCAAGATCACACAGGCGGAGCAGGAGGCGCGCGAGATCGTTGAGGCGGCGCAGGCAAGAGCTCGTGCCATGTACGCTGAGACCGAGCAAAAGAGCAACGAGGACCGCGAGCAGCTGGAAAAGCAGACCGAGCAGAGATTGCGCACAATGCTGGACGAAATGCAGGCAAAGAGCCAGGAAATTTTGCAACGCAGCAGTGAGGGCGCGCAAAAGGAAGCGGAACACATGAATAAGCTTGCCGAATTCCACATGGAAGAGGCAGTTAAGGCAATTGTTTGGGGGATCAAGGAGCAATGTCAGTAAGCACGATGCGAAAGCTGACCGTGTTTGCACCCAAGGAGCAGTCCGATGCGCTGATCCGTCGATTGATGCGCCTGCGATGCGTGCAGGTGCGCCGAACCGACGGTGGGGAGCAGCTGGAATACGTTGCGTGTGACGCGCAACGAGCGGCTGCCGAGCGGCGATTGGCTGCGGTGACCGAGGCGCTGGAGACGCTTGCCAAGTACTCCGGGCGTAAGGGCTTTGTGCAAACCAGAAATCAGCTGGATATGGAAAAATTTATGGCAGAGCGCTACGATGCGGCAACCAAAGCCGTGCAGCAAACGCTTGCCAATAAGCAACGCGAGCAAGAGTGCTTTGCGGAGATTGCGGCGCGCGAGACGCGCATGCATGCCTTAGCACCCTGGCTGACCTACGCGTTACCGCTTGCAGAGACCGAAACGGGCTGCTGCGAGATCACGTTGGGTGCGTTGCCTGCAAAAACGAAAATTGCCGATATGCGTGCAGCGCTTGCCGAGTGCTGTGCCGAGATCGAGAGCGTGTTCTCGGATGCCGACGGCGAATACGTTTGCGTCATTTGCCACAAGGACGACGCGGCTGCGGCGCAGCGCGTGCTGGGCGAGAACGGCTTTATCAAATCGGCTCTCAAGGAATTCTCGGGCATGCCCCGTGAGGAATACGAAGCGTGCAGGTTGGAGGTCTCCAATTTGCAGGTCGAGCTGGGGCAGCTGAAGGCTTGGATGTTTGAGCTGGCACAGAGCCTTGACGATATTGAGGCGCTTTGGGACGTGGAAAACTCCGCGCTGACGCTGGCAACCGCCAAGCAAAAGCTGGCGCAGACAGAGAGCTGCGTGGTGCTGGAGGGCTGGGCGCCCATCGGGCGTGTGGACAAGATCTCCGAGGTACTGGGGCAGATCGAGTGTGCGTTTGAATTTGAAGAGCCGGATGAGGACGACGAGGTTCCCATTCTGCTGCAAAACAATAAATTTGCGCAAAACTTCGAGTGGGTAATCGGCATGTATTCGTACCCCAAGTACGGTACGTACGATCCTACCATGATCATGAGTATCTTCTACTTCATACTCTTTGGTCTGATGTTTGCCGACGTTGGTTACGGTGCGCTGCTTGCGCTGGGAGGATTTTTGATCCCGCCCCTGATCAAGATGCGCGACGGTATGCGCCGCACGTTCAATATGTTCGGCTACTGCGGCATTGCGTGCGTGGTATGCGGCGTCATCTTCGGCGGTTGGTTTGGCGATATGCCGTACGTGCTCATGAACCTGTTTGGACTGTATGAGTCCACCGAGGCGGCAATGGCTGCCGTGCCGTTCTTCAATGGCTTGCAGGTTGCGCTGGGTGATAAATTGTACGCGCTCAATCCCTTGACCGATCCCATGCCGTTCCTGGCAATCGCGCTGGGCATGGGTGCTGTGCACCTGATTGCGGGCATGATCGTCAAGTTCGTGCTGCTGTGTAAGAGCAAGCAGGTATTCTCGGCAATCTTTGACATCGGCTCCTGGCTGATCATGTTTGCGGGGCTGGGCGTATTCTTCCTGCACAAGACTGCGGGCATTGCCATGGTCGTGCTTGGTGTGCTGATGGTCATCTGCACGGCGGGCAGAGCTGCCAAGGGCATTGTCATGAAGCTGCTCAAGGGCTTGCTGGGTCTTTACGACCTGATCAACTACGCAGCCGACCTGCTCTCGTACTCGCGAATTTTGGCGCTGGGACTTGCTTCGGCGGTCATTGCGCAGGTAATCAACATGGTTGGTACCGTATTCGGAGACATCATTGGCGGCATGTTTGGCAATCCGTTTGTCAACATTCTTCTGCGCTGTGTGATCCTGCTGGTCGTTTCGCTGATCGGTCACTCGGTCAATATGGCGCTCAACGTGCTGGGCTCGTTCGTACACACCAGCCGTTTGCAGTATCTGGAATTCTTCGGTAAGTTCTTTGAGGACGGCGGCGAGGGCTTTGTGCCGGTTGCCGACTCGGACCGCTATACCGATCAATAAAAATCAATCTGAATTATATTAAGGAGAAATAAAATCATGAAAAAGACTGTTCTTTTGACTATCGTTATGACTGCCATTCTGGCACTGGCTCTGACCATCGGCGCATTTGCAGCTGAGGAAGTTACCACCGATACCACCACCATCGGCGCAATTGAAGAGACCGAAACCCAACCCTCTCTGTTCTCCCTGATCTTCAGCGGCGGCGCACTTGCAATCGTTGGCGCGGCTCTGGCAGTTGGTCTTGCAGGCATTGGCTCCGCTAAGGGCGTTGGTATGGCAGGCGAAGCAACCGCAGGCTTGCTCTCCGAGAACCCCAACCTGTTCGGTAAGTGCTTCGTGCTTATGGCTCTTCCCATGACCCAGGGTATTTACGGTCTGGTTATCGCATTCCTGATCGTTATGAAGGCAGGCTTGTTCGAGGGCGGCATGGCAGCCATCCTGTCTCTGTCCGTAGCACAGGGTGCTTACTACCTCATGGCAGCTCTCCCCATCGCAGCAGTTGGTCTGTTCTCCGCAATCAAGCAGGCAAGAGTTGCCGTTGCGGGCATCAATCTGCTCTCTAAGCGTCCTGACCAGGTTGGTAAGGCAATCACCTCCGCGGCTCTGGTTGAGACCTACGCAATTTTCGCACTGCTGATCTCGGTTCTGCTGGTTCTGCTCGGTTAATTTTCTCTGTGACCTGAGTGCCACATACAGAAATTTGAGAATTGAGGAATCATCATGACAGGACTTGAAAAAATCACTTCCCGCATTCTGGCAGATGCAAGAGCGCAGGCAGAGGAGATTTTGGACGAAGCAACCGAAAAAAGTCTTGCGGTGCGCGCACAAAATCTGACCAATGCGCAGGCGGCGCAGGATCGCCTGATCGCCGAGGCGGAAAAAGAGGGCGAGGCACTGGTTATTCGCGCAAAGTCCAGCGCGGCAATGACCAGACGCAACGTCGAGCTTGCTGCCAAAAGCGAAATGATCGAGCGTGCATTTACCCGCGCGATGCAGGAAATTTATGAGATGGATCGTGCCGAGTACGCAGAGCTGCTGCTCTCGCTGCTTTGCAAGACCCTGAATGCGCAAAGAGAATCCGAGCGCGATAGCATGCGCCTGTACGGCGAGAACATCGCGCCTGAGTATTACGAGCTGATGCTGAACGCACGCGATAGCGGCGACGTTGCACAAAACGTGATGAACGGCGTGCGTGCAGCAGCCGTCAGCGGCAAGATCCCTGCCGATATGGCGGTAAAGGTACGCCTTTGCCCCACGCCCGTGGACATTGACGGCGGCTTGGTGCTGCGCTGCGGCGATATTGAGACCAATTGCTCGTTTGCAATGATGCTGGCAACCGTGCGCCCCGCGCTGGAGCCCCGCATCCAACAGATCCTTTATAAGGATCAGAACAAATCTTAAGACGGCAACGATTGGTTGCCCAGAGAAAGGTTGTTTGACCCATGTCGAAAAAACCACAATCCACCGAATATACGTATGCCTCTGCTCGCGTGCGCGCCCTGGAAGCGGGGCTGGTTGGCAGAGAGCGTATTCGGCAACTGGCGGATGCGTCAAGCATGGACGAGCTGTATGCACGCCTTGCGGAGTACGGCATTACGCCCACGCGTGACGAAAACGGCAGCGTGCAGATTGAGCCGACGCTTTGCGGTATGCTCAAGCGTACACTCGGCGATCTGCTTGACGGCGCACCTGCGCCCGAGCTGTTTGATTTTCTGCGCTATCCGTATGATTGTCATAATATAAAATCTGCTATCAAGTGCCATTTTCGCGGCTTGCAGGCAAGTGGGATGCTGTTTGATCTGGGCGTTGCATCTGCCCGGGAGGTTTGCGAAATGCCCGTGACCGGCGATTTTGCCGCGTTGCCTGCAGAGATGGCAAAGGCGGCTCCGCTTGCCATGCAGGCGTATGAGAAGACGGGAAATCCGCGCGCGATCGATCTGATTCTGGATAAGGCTTGCTTTGCGGATATGCTGCGCTGCGTCAAAGAGGGCGGTGTGGACTATCACGTGCAGCTTGTGCGCGCACAGATCGATCTTGTCAACCTCATGATCTGCCTGCGCCTTGTCCGCATGCAGGCGGGCGAGCAGGGCAGACTGCTGCTGGAGCAGGCACTGATCCCGGGCGGCACGCTGGATACCGGCGCGCTGCTGGCAGCGTATCCCGAAGGGGAGAGCGCGCTGCTGTACTTGCTTAACCGCACGCCCTATGAAAAGCTGGCACACCGGATTGCAGAGAGCGACGGTACGGCTGCGGCTGCCGAGCGATTGGCGGACGACTGGCGTATGGAGCAGATCAGTAAAGCCAAGCAGATCACCTTTGGTGCGCCCGTACTCTCGGCGTATTTCTACGCGCAGGAGTATGCGGTCAAGAATATCCGTATTGTCATTGCAGCCAAGAGCGCAGGGCTTTCGCCGGAAATCATTCACGAAAGGATCAGGGTAAGCTATGTATAAGATTGGCATGATCGGAGAACGCGACAGCGTCATCGGATATATGGCACTGGGCTTTGCGGTGCATGAGGCAGAGGATGCGGATGCGGCAAGAGCCGTGCTGCACACCTTGGCAAAGGACAGCGAATACGCCATTATTTTCATCGTAGAAAACTACGCGATCGCCCTTACCGAGGACATCGCAAAATATAAGGATCTGCCCACCCCCGCAATCATTTGCGTTCCGGGTAAAAACGGAAGCACCGGTTACGGACTCAGCCAAGTCAAAAAGGCTGTGGAAAGAGCGGTTGGCGCAGACATATTGTTTAAGGAATAAGGAGTATCAGATATGGTAGAAGGAAAGATTCTCAAGGTTTCCGGCCCGCTGGTCGTAGCAGAGGGCATGCGCGAGGCAAACATGTTTGACGTTGTCCGCGTGGGAGAAGCCCGTCTGATCGGTGAGATCATTGAAATGCACGGTGACCGTGCTTCCATTCAGGTATACGAAGAAACCGCAGGCATTGGCCGCGGCGATAAGGTCGTGTCTACGGGCGCGCCCTTGTCCGTCGAGCTTGGTCCCGGCTTGCTTTCCAATATTTACGACGGCATTCAGCGCCCCCTGGAGGCGATCCGTGAGCGTTGCGGTGCCAACATCACCAAGGGCATTGACGAGCCCGCGCTGGACAGAACCAAGACCTGGCATTTCGTGCCTGCGCACGTGTTCGGCGACAAGGTAGGCCCCGGTGATATTTACGGTACGGTGCAGGAGACCGAGGTCATTACCCACAAGATCATGGTTCCTCCCGGCGTCAGCGGCACCATTGTGGATCTGGTAGAGGGCGATTATCGCATTACCGACCGCGTGGGTAAGATCAAGCGCCCCGACGGCACAATCGAGGAGATCCTGCTCTCGCAGAAGTGGCCTGTACGTGTGTCCAGACCCTATGCAGAGAAGCTGCCTCCCGTTGAGCCCATGATCACGGGTCAGCGCTCGATCGACGCACTTTTCCCCATCGCAAAGGGTGGTACTGCTTGCGTACCCGGTCCCTTCGGTGCAGGTAAGACGGTCGTGCAGCATCAGCTGGCGAAGTGGAGTGACGTGGACGTGGTGGTCTACATCGGTTGCGGCGAGCGCGGCAACGAGATGACCGACGTTTTGCGCGAATTCCCCGAGCTGGTCGACCCCCGTACCGGCAAATCGCTCATGGAGCGTACCGTGCTGATCGCAAACACCTCGGATATGCCGGTTGCGGCACGTGAGGCATCTATTTATACCGGTATTACCATTGCGGAATACTACCGCGATATGGGCTATAACGTAGCCGTTATCGCAGACTCGACCTCCCGTTGGGCAGAGGCACTTCGTGAGATGTCGGGCAGACTTGAGGAAATGCCCGGTGAGGAGGGCTATCCCGCTTACCTGACCAGCCGTCTTGCACAGTTCTATGAAAGAGCGGGCAAGGTGGTATGCCTTGGCGACGACGGCAGAATCGGTACGCTGTCCGCGATCGGTGCGGTATCTCCGCAGGGTGGTGATATTTCCGAGCCTGTTACCCAGGCGACGCTGCGTATCGTAAAGGTATTCTGGGGTCTTGATTCTGCACTGGCATATAAGCGTCACTTCCCGGCGATCAACTGGCTGAACTCCTACTCGCTGTACCGTGACCGCCTGAGTGATTGGTTCTCGACCAACGTGTCTGCTCGCTGGATGGAGCTGACGGGCAAGTGCCTGAAGATCCTGCAGGAGGAGGCAGAGCTCAACGAGATCGTGCAGCTGGTTGGTATGGACGCGCTTTCGGGCGAGGACAGACTGACCCTGGAGATCGCGCGCAGCGTGCGTGAGGACTTCTTGCAGCAGTTTGCATTTGACGACGTGGACGGCTATACCCAGCTGGATAAGCAGTATGAGATGCTGACGCTGGTATTTGACTTTGAGCAAAAGGCAACCGCTGCCGTGGCAGCAGGTGCGGATATTGAAGAGGTGGCAAACCTGCCCGTACGTGAGCAGATCGGTCGTTTCAAGGCTGTGCCTTATGCAAGCTACCGCGCAGAATCCGAAAAAATCAAGCAGGAAATCTCTCGTCAGCTGGATGCTTTGGACAGAGCATAAGGCTGGGAAAGGATTCGTAATATGATCAGAGAATATAGAACTATAGAAGAAGTTGCCGGCCCTTTGATGCTGGTCAAGCAGGTGGAGGGCGTCAAGTACGTCGAGCTGGGCGAGATTGAGCTGCCTGATGGCAGCGTGCGCCGCTGCCGCGTACTCGAGGTCAACGGCAGAAACGTGCTGGTGCAGCTGTTTGAATCGTCTGCGGGTATTAACCTGGCGCATTCCAAGGTGCGCTTTACGGGTCACGGCGTGCAGATGCCTGTGTCGCCCGACATGCTGGGTCGCGTATTCAGCGGTATGGGTGAGCCCATTGACGGCGGCGCTAAGCTGATCCCTGAAAAGTCCCTGGACATCAACGGCACGCCCATTAACCCCGCGGCGCGCTACTATCCCTCCGAGTTTATCCAGACCGGTATTTCTACCATTGACGGCTTGAACACGCTGGTAAGAGGCCAGAAGCTGCCCATCTTCTCGGGCTCGGGTCTGCCTCATGCAAATCTGGCTGCGCAGATCGCGCGTCAGGCAAAGGTGCGCGGCAGCGATTCCAAGTTTGCGGTTGTATTTGCCGCTGTGGGTATTACCTTTGAGGAAGCGGACTTCTTTATCTCCGACTTTAAGAAGACGGGCGCTATTGACAGAACCGTATTGTTCATCAACCTGGCAAGTGACCCCGCAATTGAAAGAATTTCCACGCCCCGTATGGCACTGACCGCCGCTGAGTATCTGGCGTTTGAGTGCGATATGCACGTGCTGGTCATCATGACCGACATTACCAACTATGCAGAGGCGCTGCGTGAGGTGTCCGCTGCACGTAAGGAAGTACCCGGCAGACGCGGCTATCCCGGCTACCTGTACACCGACCTTGCAACCATGTATGAAAGAGCGGGCAGAAAGATGGGATCCGAGGGCTCGATTACCATGATCCCGATCCTCTCCATGCCCGAGGATGATAAGACCCACCCCATTCCCGACCTGACCGGCTACATTACCGAGGGACAGATCATTCTGTCGCGTGAGATGTACCGTAAGGGTTATATGCCTCCCGTGGACGTGCTGCCTTCGCTGTCGCGTCTGAAGGATAAGGGTATTGGCGAGGGCAAGACGCGCGAGGACCACTCGGGCGTGCTCAACCAGCTGTTCTCCTCTTATGCAAGAGGTAAGGACGCAAAGGAGCTGATGGTGGTGCTTGGCGAGGCTGCGCTGACCCCCATGGACAGACTTTACGCAAAGTTCGCGGATGCCTTTGAGGAGAAGTTTATCAATCAGGGCTTCTACGAGGACAGAACCATTGAAAAAACGCTGGATATCGGTTGGGAGCTGCTTTCCATTCTGCCCAAGTCCGAGATGAAGCGTATCAAGCCCCAGTACGTCGACAAGTACTGGCCCAATAAGTAATCGACTTTAGCCGGAGGCAATTATGGCAGATACCTACAACGTCAATCCGACGCGTATGGAGCTGAAGAAAATGAAGACGCGCTACGCCAATGCCCGCAGAGGCCACAAGCTTCTCAAGGACAAGCGTGACGGTCTGATGAAGCAGTTCCTTGAAACCGTTCGGCAGAACAAGGAGCTTCGCGAAAAGGTGGAGGCATCGCTCTCGGGCGTGTACGGCAGCCTTTCGATCGCGGGCGCGGTTTCCGGACCCATGGTGCTTGAGGAATCTCTTATGCTTCCCAAAAAGCAGGGCAAGCTGGACGTGCACTATCGCAACGTCATGAGCGTGACCGTGCCGGAGTTCGAGCTGGAGGTCATTGGTAAGGATGCGCAGGACAGCTACAATTACGGTCTTGCCTTTACCTCGGGTGAGCTGGACGCTTCCTTGGCGCAAATGAGCGCGGTGATGGAGGATATGATCGCACTTGCGCAGAGTGAGAAGACGGTGCAGCTGCTGGCGCAGGAGATCGAAAAAACGCGTCGTCGCGTCAATGCTTTGGAGTATATCATGATCCCCAAGTATCTGGCAACCATCAAGTCGATCAAGATGAAGCTGGATGAAAACGACCGCGGCAACACCACGCGCCTGATGAAGGTCAAGGATATGATGATCAAGGCGCAGCTCCAGGCAGGCAAGCAGGACGAGCAGGACGAGTCGGAACAAGCAATTTAATGGATTTTTAAGCATTCTGAAAACACGGAACCGGGGGTGACCCCGATTCCGTGTTTTTTTGCTTTTTGCTGCAAATTCCGCCAAAACAGTAAACAAATGGTTAAAAACCAAACAACAATACACAAGAAAGGCCGAAAATCGGCTCAAATGGGCGGTTTTTGGGGGCGGTGCGCGCGGTGTGCACGCGTTTGCGATAGGGGGGACGGCGGAAATCCTTGTGCTACGGGGCTTTTGAGTCTTTTTCCTTTGGTGCGCCAAACGTGTCAGTTCATGCGAAAAACTTGACAATATTCGTGGGTATATGTTATAATGTTATGTATTATAGTATAATGCGTGTAGTGTGTCCGTGCGTATGCGCGCGGCACGCGCGTGAAGGGGAAAGGAGGACTTGCAAATGAAGCAAAAGCCGCTCATCAGAGCTAAGATAAAAAACGCCTGGGATTATAAACGAACCGCACTTTTGTGGACGGTGATTCTTGTGCTGATATTTTTGTTTGTTGCCGCTTTGTTTTTGCAGTTTTCGGATGCGTATTTTTCCTCGGACGCCATAAAGGAGCTGCTTGCGGACGAGCGCGCGGAGATCTACGTGCTGCTGGACGATTACGTGCTGCTGTCGTTCTTGCTGCTGCTATACGCGCTTTGCGGGTACGCGTTCCTCTCCCAGCTATGGGCAGACGATTATACCGACTATTACATTTTGCTGCTTTTGTGGAGCTTGACGTTCTACATCCTGTACGGCTTGAACATGTTCAACCCGGGCGGCGGCTCGCTGCAGTATCTGATGCGCTCGCTGGCGGATACGCTGTATCAGCTGTCTGCCATTCCGCTGCTCTTGTGCCTGTACATCCGCACCGAGCGCTATCGCGGCTTTGTGCGCAGCGTGCTGATCATGGAATACGTGTTGTGCGCGCTTTTTGCGCTGCTTTCGGTCACGGGCGTGTTCCCGACGGTGCTGACCTATTTGAGCTTTGTGTGCGATCTTCTGCTGACCTGCTCCTTGGCGGGACTCTTGTTCTTGGGCTACAAGGAAGCCAAGCAGGGCAACGACTTCTATCGTCTGTTCTGCCCCATCGTCAGCGTCCTGGTCATCGGCATGCTGGGGGTTTCGCTGCTTGCCATTCTGGTCAACGGAAGCGGATTTTACCTGCAGCGCCGCGTGCTGATCGAGCTTGTGACCAATTACAATCTGCACCCGCTGCGTGAATATTATCTGCAGCGTTACGTGCTGATCACGCTGCTGATCATTCTGTTTGTGCGCTTGCTGACCGAGCTGATGCACAACAAATCGAGCATTCGCGTGCTCAATTACGAAAAAGAATCCGCACAGGGGTATGCCATTGCGGTTCGTGAGAGAATCGACGAGGTGCGCCGTATCAAGCACGATACCATGCTGCATATCAACGTGTGCAATATGCTGTATGAGCAAGGGGAATACCAGCGCCTGGGCGAGTATCTGCAAAAGCTGCAGACCGACGGGCAGGCGATCGCGCCCCTGCAGTACAGTAACAATCTCATGATCGACTATCTGGTCATGAGCTTCTCCCGCAAGGCGGAGCGCAGACGTATTACGCTGCAGACCGATATTGCGGTGCTGCCCGATCTGTCCATCCCGGATTCCGACCTTTGCTCCTTGCTCAACAACGTGCTGCAAAACGCGTTTGATGCGTGTGCCAAGCTGCCCGATGCGCAAAAGCGATGGATCCGACTGGAGATCCGTGCGGACGAAAACAAGGTATATTTCACCTGCATCAACTCCTGTGACGGGTATTTCGTCATGGACAAGGGCAGGTATATGACGACTAAGAGTGACGGTACGTCGCACGGTTACGGAATGGGCATCATTCGTGACCTGTGCCGTCATAACGGCGGTGCGATGGCAGCGCAGGTCAACGGTGACCGCTTTACCATCAAGGTGGCACTGCCATATCATTCGGTGAGTAACGAAAGGTAATTGTGTAAATGACGTCCAGAAAGAGAATTAGTGAGATTCTGGTGGATAATCGCCAGATGTCAAAGGAAAATGCGGCTCAGATCTTTGCGCTCATGCAAGCAGGGCGTATCGGTAAGAGCGAGCAGGAGCTGATATTGGAGCGCGAATTTGCGGTGGAAAAGGACATTGCCAAGGCCGTCGCATACAAGTACGATCTTCCGATGGTGGAGCTGGAGGGACTGGCACTCAACGACTCCCTGATCCGCCGTCTGGATATCAATATGCTCAAAAAGCATCGCGTCATTCCGGTTGCCCTGACCGATGAGCAGCCGCCCAGAATGCAGCTGGCGATGTTCAACCCCATGAATGCGGGGGCGATTGAGGACGTGGAGCTGCTGACGCGCATGAGCGTGCAGCCCGTGGTCGCAACGGCAACCGGCATCATGAACGCCATTGACAGATGCTTCGGTACCGAAACGCTGCGCTCTGCGGTGGACCAGTTCACCAAGGAAAGACAAAGCATTTCCGCAGCGATGGAGGAGGAGCGAGGCGAGGACGTCAGCTCCGCGCCTATCGTCGTGCTGGTCAATACGCTCTTGGAGCAGGCGGCACGTCAAAGAGCATCGGATATTCACGTGGAGGCTTTGCAGGAATCGCTGCGCGTACGTTTCCGTATCGACGGTATCATGTACACCAAACACAAGTATTCCAATGAGCTGACCAACGCCGTGCTGGCAAGACTGAAGATCCTTGCCGGTATGGATATTGCAGAGAAGAGAAAGCCGCAGGACGGCAGAATGACCTACTTCGTAGACGGCAGAGAGTACGATATCCGTGTGTCCGTGCTGCCGACCACCTACGGTGAAAAG
Organism: Eubacteriales bacterium; assembly: GCA_045650025.1. Classification (GTDB taxonomy): domain Bacteria; phylum Bacillota; class Clostridia; order Oscillospirales; family CAG-272; genus SVQP01. The sequence continues at coordinate 28,855 of JAZRQR010000067.1, read as the reverse complement.
TGCGTAATGCGTCTTGCGCTCAAAAAGAGCCTTTCCCGTAATAAGAGCACGCTGGGTCTGAACCCCGATGATATGACCAAGTTTGATCATATCATGTCTTACCCCAACGGTATCGTGCTGGTCACCGGCCCTACGGGTTCGGGTAAGTCTACCACGCTTTACACGGTGCTTAGCGAAAAGAACAGGGAAGAGGTCAATATCGTCACGGTTGAGGACCCGGTCGAGGCAAATATCGACGGCATCAATCAGGTGCAGGTCAACCCCAAGGCGGATCTGACCTTTGCAAGCGCGCTGCGTTCCATTCTGCGTCAGGACCCCGATATTATCATGATCGGTGAGATCCGTGACGTGGAGACCGCTATGATCGCAATCCAGGCGTCGATCACGGGTCACCTTGTGGTCAGCACGGTGCATACCAACAGCGCCGCCAACACGGTCACGCGTCTGTTGGATATGGGCGTGGATTCTTACCTGATCGCCGACTCGGTGGTGGGTATTATTGCACAGAGACTGGTACGCAGACTGTGCCCGAATTGCAGGAAAATGCGTCCTGCAGAGGATTACGAGCTGGAATTTATGGCAATGGATCCCACCGTTCCCACCAATATCTGGGAGCCCGGCGGCTGTCAGAGCTGTAACGGCACGGGATATTACGGGCGAATCGGTGTATATGAGATCATGGAGCTGACGCCCGGCATCAAGCGCCTGATCAACAAAAAGGCAACTGCTGAGGAGATCAAGCAGCAGGCGCTTACGGATGGCATGCAAACGCTGCGCATGAACGCAAGCAAGCTGGTGCTGTCGGGCACGACCTCCTTCCAGGAGATTCTGAGCGTTTCCTACGAGAACTGATATTAGGAGTCTGAGTTTTTATTATGATAACCATTAAGCAAATTATTGATACCGGTGTGGCACACGAGTGCTCGGATATCCACCTGACGGTGGGCAGACCGGTGGAATACAGATGCCAGGGTACGCTGACCTACTTTGACGAGCAGGTCATGACCGAGCAGGACATCAAGAGCGTGTGCGATGAAATGCTCAACGCGCGTACGCAGGAAACGCTGGACAAGTGCGGCGAGGTGGACTTTGCCTTTGCTTTGGAAAACTGCGGCAGACTGCGTTGCAACGTGTACATGGAAAGCGGCAAGCTGGCAGCGGCTATGCGTCTTTTGCCGTTCCGCATTCCCACTACTACCGAGTGTGGCACGCCTCCCGCGGTGGTGCACGCCGCCTCCAGACAAAAGGGACTTTTGCTGGTGACAGGTCCTACCGGTCACGGTAAATCCACCACGCAGGCAGCACTGATCCACCACCTCAACCGTCACCACAAAAAGCATATCATTACGCTGGAGGACCCGGTGGAGTACGTACACACCTCGGATCAGTGCATCATTCACCAGCGTGAGGTGGGTGTGGATACCGGCTCCTTCTCGTCTGCGCTCCGTGCCGCATTGCGTCAGGACCCTGACGTGATCCTGGTCGGTGAGATGCGTGATACCGAGACCATTTCGATCGCGCTGACGGCGGCAGAGACCGGACACCTGGTCATTGCCACCCTGCATACCAACAATACGTCTTCGACCATCGACCGTATCATCGACACGTTCCCCGCAGAGCAGCAGGCGCAGATCCGCATTCAGCTCTCTACCGTGCTGGAGGCGGTGCTGTGTCAGAATCTGGTGCCCACGGTGGACGGCAAGAGAACTGCGGTCTACGAGGTGCTCATGCCTACCATGGCAGTCCGTAACATGATCCGCGAGAATAAGACGCCGCAGATCCCGTCCGCGCTGCAGACCGGTAAGAAGTTTGGCATGCAGACCAAGGACGACCACCTGTACGAGCTGTATTTACAGAAAAAGATCACCAAGGAGACCGTTTTGAAATATGCCGAAGACGAGCAATCCCTGACCAGAAAGATGGAGGGCTTCGGCCGCTGATACATAAGGAGTAATTCATGCCAACTTACGGATATCAAGCCGTTTCGCGAAACGGCAGCAAAAAGAAGGGCAGCGTCACGGCAAACGATCTGCAGCAGGCAAGGCAGCAGCTGCTCAACGAGGGCTTGACGCCCATTGAGCTCAAGGAGCAGAGCCTTTTGACCAAGGACATCAATATCCCGATCTTCGAGAGCGTCAAGGCAAGAGATCTGAGCGTGTTCTGCCATCAGTTTGTCAGCGTGATCGATGCGGGCGTGCCGGTTGCCGAGGCGTTGAATATGCTGGGACAGCAAACCGAGAATAAGACGCTGCGCAATGCCATCTTCCAGACGCAAAAGGAGATCCAGCAGGGCGAGACCCTGGCGGACGCGATGCGCAAGCAGGGCAAGCGCATCTTTGCCCCCATGTTTGTCAACATGGTTGCGGCAGGTGAGGCATCGGGTAACCTTTCGGTGTCGTTTTCCCGTATGGCGGACTATTATGAAAACGCCAACAAGACCCAGGCTGCGCTGAAAAAAGCCATGATCTACCCTGCGGTGGTCTTGGTGGTGGTCATCATCGTGATGTTTGCGATGATGCTGTTTGTTCTGCCCAGATTCAATACCATTTTCCAGGATATGGGCGCGGAGCTGCCCTGGATCACGCGTGCGATCATGGGAACGAGTGATTTCTTCGTGGCGTACTGGTGGCTGATCATTCTGGTCGGCGGTCTGGTGGCGCTGGGCACGTGGGGCTTTTCACGCACCAAAAAGGGCACGTATTTCTTTGCGTGGATCGCGCGCAAGGTGCCTGTGTTCGGTCCGTTGACCGTCAAAACCGCGTCTGCGCAGTTTGCGCGTACGTTTGCCACGCTGATTGCATCGGGTCTGCCCATCATCGAGGCGCTGGAGATCGTTTCGCGCAGCATGACCAACGTGTATTTTAAGGACGAGCTGATGCGCGCGCGTGAGCAGGTCGCCGTGGGTACAACGCTGGCGGATGCCCTGCAGCAGGGCGGATTGTTCCCGAACATGGTGTACCAGATGGTGCGCATCGGGGAAGAATCGGGCGATATTGAAAAAATGCTGGATAAGCTTTCGGAATATTACGAGGAAGAGGTGGACAACGCCACCAAGAATATGATGGCGCTGCTGGAGCCCATGATCATTATCGCGCTTTGCGGCGTGGTAGGCGTGGTGGCGATCGGCGTTATGCTGCCCATGTTCCAGATGTACAGCATGTACGACCAATACTTATAAGGAGTCCTTATGCATCCTGCTTTGGTAATCGGCGGTGCCGCCGTATGCGGCGCTGGTGCGGGCGCGGCTTGCGTTCCGATCATCAACCGCTATTTGATAAAACTGGAAAAACAAAAGCTTTCGGTCAAGGGGAGCGCTGTGTTTATCGTGGTTATGGCGCTTTTGTGGGCGGCGGTATTCGCCGTCGTGGGCTGGGGCGCAGGAGCGGCATTGCTCAGCCTTGCCGTGTGCGCATTGGCGTCGCTGTCCTTGATCGACTGGAAAACGTACGAAATTCCGTTTTCCTATAACGTGTTTATCTTTGCACTCGGCGTTTTGGCGCTGTGCTTCGACTTGGCGCATTGGTATGATCACGTGATCGGCTTTTTCGCAATCAGCCTGCCGCTGCTTGGGCTGTTCTATCTTTCCAAGGGAACGGCGATCGGCGGAGGTGACGTCAAGCTGATGGCGGCGTGCGGTATGCTGCTTGGTTGGAAATTAACGTTGCTTGGATTTGTGCTCGGTTGCATCATAGGCTCTGTGGTGCATATCGTGCGCATGAAAATATCGGGGGAGAAGCATATGCTTGCAATGGGCCCCTACCTGTCGGTCGGCGTGCTGATTTCGGCGCTGTTCGGCAATGCATTGATCACGTGGTATCTTTCCATGCTTGGTCTGTAAAGGCGAAAAAATCGCAACTTTGAGAAAAGAAAGAGGTATTTCAAATGGGTGTATCCTTTGGCTCTAAGCACCTTCTGGCGTTCCAGATCGATAACGGTGTCACGCAAGTCGCGGAGCTGCGTGTTCTTGCGAAGACTGTGACGGTGCTTAAGTCTTTTTCCGTGCTGACCCCCATGGGAACCGTGGAGAGTGACGGTACTTTGGTGGCGGATGCCGGCTTTGCGGCACTTCTGCGCGAGCAGATGCGTGCGCAGGGCATTAAAACTGACAGAGGCGTATTCTGCATCAATTCCGATCGCATTATTACGCGTGATATTGTCATCCCGAACGTCAAGCGCAGCGAGATTCTGACCATGCTGCACACCAACTCGCAGGATTATTTCCCTGTGGACGTCAGCGACTACAAGCTGGACTACTCGGTTCAGGAGCAGATCGTGGAAAACGGCGTCAAGATGCTGCGCGTGCAGGCAAGTGCCGTGCCCAAGCCGCTGATCGCTTCGTACTACGAGCTTGCCAAGATGCTGGAGATCGGTATTGAGGCAATCGACTTTTCGGGTAACAGCGTGCTGCAGGCAGTTGCGGTCAACCCTGAGATCATTATGGAAGAGGGGGACACCGAGGGCAGCACGTATCTGCTTGCCAACCTGCATTCGGGCGGCACGCAGCTGACCTTTATCAAGGACGGCACCGTGAGACTGCAGCGCACCATCTCGGTGGGTCTGGACGACCATTTTGACACGCTGATGCTGGCAAACGCAGACCGCGCAAGTGGTGTGCTGGGCTACGTGCTGTCCTCCAACGTGGACCGCGATGCTGCCGAGAGAGCCAATGCCGTCACCGCGGCAAAGGTGTCCGAGCTGGCAAGTGCGATCAACCGTATCATTGAGTTCTATTACTCGGTAGAAGGCTATGGTAACGGTAAGATCTACGGCACGGCGATCGGACAGGGCGTATTGCTGCCCGTATTTGTGTCGCAGCTGTTCAAGGAGCTGGATATTGACTTCCGTGAGCCCCACAGAATGGGCGCAACGGCGGAGGATACGGATAGAGAGTACGGCTTGTATCTGCCTTGTATCGGCGCGAGCCTGAGTCCGCTCAACCTGACTGACCGCGTGCTTGGTATGACGCTGGAGAACATCTGCGCAAAGCGTCGCTGGCTGGAGCGCGCCGCGATCGTCAAGCAGAATTTCGTGGTGCTGGCAGGATTGTTCATTTTTGTCGTGTGCTTTGCGGCGTCTGCTTTGATGGCAGGCTTTGTGGTCGTGGAAAATATCACCACGCAAAACACCATTCAGGATTACCGGGAAAAGATCGAGGTATTGTCTGAGGTTGCCAAGCAGCAGGATATCAAGCTCAATGCAGAGTCGATCCGTGACGTGCTGCAGTCCTACAAGCAAAAGCTGGAGCAGCTGGAGCAGGATAAGCTGGTATACGAGTCGCTCAAGGCTGAGCACGAGCAGCTGGCGGAAATGTACGTTGCGCTGCAGGAGGCTTGCGTGCAGCTGGAGCAGGATTTTGTGTACGTTGAGCACGTATACACCAAGGAATATGCCGTATACGATGATTTCTCCAAGAGCATCTGGGCTTGGTATGAGGAGATCATGTATACGCTGGACGAGGACTTCATGAACACCAACAACGACAATTTTGTGTCGTTTATGGAAGAGCTGGAGGAGAGAATGCCCTCTACCTTTACCGTGACCGCGATTGCGGTGACCGACCAGGGCGTCAATATGGGCATTGAGGTCAAGAGCAAGGAGCAGGCGATCTACGTCATCCAGGAGCTCAGAGAGTTTGATACGGTGGAGATCCTTGCCATTTCGGGCTTGACCATCGTGGGCGGCTCGGGCTCGAACTTGTTTGAGGACGAGGTGCAGGGACCCTTTAATCCCACGCAAACCGTTCGCTTTACGATCTCTCTGAAGTATACCGAAGCATTCAGACAACAGAACTAAGGAAGGGGGGAAGGACGTGAAGAATAAAAACGGAACGTACGCTCAGCAGGGCGGCAAAAAGAAAAAGCCGCATTACAAGAAAAAGCAGAGCGGCATTTACAATAAAAAAACTTGGGGCGGTAAGGACAGAAGCACCAACAAGAACATTGATAACATGATCGAAGATCTTGTCGTGCAGGCAAGACAGGCGCAGGTTGCAACCGAGGCGTTGGAAGCTCGGGCGGCTGATCAAGAAATCCGTCAGGCAGAGCTTGGCGCGGCTGCAGAGAATGAAGCTGCGGCACAAGCCGCATCTACCCCCGCGCAGGGCAAGCGCCCGATGACGCGCAGCGTCCGCATGCTGATGCAGGCTGCTATGGCAGGTGCATTCGTTTGCATGGGACTCATCCTCCTTTTGAGTACGCTGTACCTTGTATATTATCCGATGCAGGCGCAAAACGAGGCGCTGTCGGAGCAGAGACTTGAAACGCGTATGGAGCTTAGCTTGCTGATTTCCGACGTGTTCCCCAGCATGAAGGTGGAAGACGAGCTGAGTGACATGCTGCTGCGCGCCATGGAAAACCGCAAGAAAACCCTGCAATCCGAGGGGAATGCAGCGGTAAAGGAGCTGGAGACGTTGCGTAACGATGCGCAGATCTCCCAGCTGCTGGCAGAGGTAGGGCTGACGTCCGCTGATTTTGCCACGGTTGTGCGTGATCCGGAGCAGGCGAAGCAGTGCCTGGAGACCCTGAACGCTCCGATCGCGGTGCTGGATGCAGGCATTGCGGAGCTGGGCGTTGCAGATCTTAAGCAAAAGATCGCAGAGCTCAAGGGTACGACCACGACCGTGACCCGCGAGGACGAAAACGGTCAGACCGTGACCGAAACCGTGGTAACGGGTGGCTTGATTCCCGAGCAGCAGAAGCAAAAGGACGAGCTGCAGAAGAAATATGACGATCTGAAGGCCAAGCTGGATCAGCTGGAGGCATACATTACCGAAAATCAGGGTAAGTTTGCTGCAATGTATAACCGCTTGGAGGATGCGCCCAAGGTAGACAACGTGTATACCAAGCTGGAGGCGATCACGGCATACGTCAAGGAAAATCCCAAGGACAATATCTTCCTGCAGGATACCGAAGCCAAGCTGCAAAGCTTCCCCGGTCAGTCTAAGGAAGAAGACGATATTCTGTTTATTATGAAGGTGGAATCCGAGACCGGCATTCGTCTGCAGACGGTCAACTACGGTCAGGATTACCAGCACAAGAGACTTTCCAACGGCATGCTGCTGTGCTACGAGGTCTACAGCATTCCGTACTATGCAACCTATCCCGGTTTGAAGAACCTGATTGCATACTTTAACGACAACGATGATTTCTACGCATCGGTCTACACCCTGTCCATGCAGTATAATCCTGCAAACGAGTCGATTCAGGGCGTGATGGTGATCTTGCATTACTATCTGTTGGAGGAGGGCGCGGAATACGTACCTCCCGTGATCGACGAGGTGATCATCCCCGGTATTGACGGCATTTTCGGTGACGTTACGGTGAATGGCGCGCTCAGCGGTCCTCAGAGCGATTACACGCCCGAGCAGATCGAGCAGATGCTGCAGGAGGGCAAGACGCTGGAAGAGGTCAGAGACCAGCTCAAGAGCGAGGGCTACCCCGCGACCGAGCTTGCATGGATCCTGAAGAAAAAGTACAAGACGCAGTCCGAAATTCAAGGATTTATCGATCAGTACAGCCAGGGCAAGCAGTATGGCATTACCGAGCTGGAAGCCTTGTTTGAATGTGACATTGCAACCTTGTATCAAATTTATAATACGCAGTTGCCCGAGGACACCACAGAAGAGGAAGAACCTGCCGATCCTGAGGACACCACGGGTGGCGAAACCCCCAACGTGCCGGAGGATACGACCGGCACGGGGGATTCCCAGGCTCCCGAGAGCGGTAAGCAGAGCACGTATACTGCAGAGGACGTGGAGCGCTGGATGAGCGAGGAAAGCTTGAATCTCGCAGGCGTGCGCGATAAGCTCAAGGCTGACGGTTACTCCGGCATGGAGCTTGCATGGATTTTGCATGAGGAATACCAGACCGAGAGCGAGATCCTCGGATTCATGCTGGAAAAGCAGGAATTTGAGTACGTGACGCTGGAGGATGCGACTGCATTGTTTGAGTGTAGCTTGAGCGAGCTTAAGGAAATTTACCGTAGTTAACGCACCAACAGAGAAAGGAGAAGGGCATGAGAAAGCTTTGGAAAAATCACAAGGGTGTGACAATGATAGAAGTGCTGGTGACCGTTGCCATTCTGGCAATCGTGGTTGCGCCGTGCCTTTCTGCCTTTGTCATGGCGCAAAGAGGCAACGTCAGAGCCGCCGAGGTGACCAATACCTACACCGCGGCATCCAACCTGATGGAGGAGCTGAAGGGCGGAATGCACACGCTTTCCGGGGATGTGGGCGAATTTACGAAAATCACGGGCGATGATAATCTCGTCACGGCGTTCTGTGAAAATAAGGGCGGATATTATTTTGTAACCATTTATGCCGGCACTTTTGAAGCGGACGAAGATCCGAGTGAGGGTACAGAGCCCATTCTGGAAGGGGTGATCGTACGGTGACAAAGAGATTTTTCAAGGATAATCGCGGTCAGGTGCTTTACGCCGTGATCGTTGCCGTCATGTTTATCGGCTTGCTGTCCATGACCGCCATGGGCTTGACCCTGAAAAACTATCAGGCGTCTTTGCAAAAGCAGGAGCGCGTTGCGGATTATTATGCCGCCGACGCGGTTGCGGAGTTGATTCGTATCGAGAAGATCAAATTTGAAGAAGGCGAAACTGAGCTTTATCTGAATGCTGATTATACTAAGGTAAATCGAGAAGACCCTTATTCGGTTTTTGTGACCAAAGAAGGGAACGTATACACCATTCGAACGGATACCGCTACGATTAAAGCCGAAATTGATACGGTGAATCAAGAATTTCATAGTTGGGAGGTAAGCTATCATGCTGTTCAAACGCAAGCAGGAGATCAGTAACCTCCGAATCAGTCAAAACCATAAGGGCGTGACCTTGGTAGAGGTCATTGCCGTGATCGCGGTGCTGAGTGTCGTCATGGCTGCCGTAACCGGCTTTGTGCTGACGGGCACTAAGATGTCCGCGCAGGTCAGTGGCACTGCCACCATGTCCGCGCGCGAGCAGACCGCGGTGGAATTTATACATAAGACCTTGCAAAGCACGCAGGCAGAGCTTGTTGCCGATGGAGAGGCAATCAAGGAAGGTGCCGAGGAGGCGCTTTACCCGACGTTGAGTAAGAAGAATGAAAACGGAGACAGTGTGCCGATGATTTACCAAGACGAAAACGGCAAGGTTGTATATAGAAACGGCAGCAAGGTCGTGGAGCTTTGCTCCGGTGAAATTTATTTTGAAGAGATCGACACAAATACGGTAACGTATTATCTGAACGGCACGAAGCACGTTGTGCATTTGAGAACTGCGTAACCTTTTTGATAGATAACGTTGGAGGAACCAATTAGATGAAAAAGATAGTTGTTATATTAACAGCTTGTTTACTTATTCTGGGTGCTTCGCTATCCATTGCTGCGCAAGTGACAGAGCCCATTGCTGCCAATACCTACGATGACCTGGATTTCAGAGGCAGTTCAAGTAAAAATGCAACCGAACAGATGGGTGAGGTGCTGGACCGTGTGGAGGGCGTTGAGATGTCCGCTCAGGAAAAGAACTTTATCCGCTATGCCTATGAAGGGCAGCACGTGCTGTACTATACCAGACCCTCGCTCAACGATCTTGACTATGAATATGACGGCGGCGACAAGCGCCTGATCGTGACGGTGGCAGAGGATCTGTACAAGCCTAAGAAGCACGATGCGTTTGTGGTGTGGCAGCCCATGACGGTGACGATTGGTGACGTGACCTGCGATTTTGCGCCTGCTTCCGATCTGGGAGAGGGCATGTATCGCGCCGTTTTTGAAAACTTGGAGTGGTCTGCCGAGCTGACCGCTACCATTGAATACGGGGCAGAGCTGGAGATCACGGCGGCAACCCTGAACGATTTTGTCAATTTTGCATACCAAAATTCGCTTGTTCTGCACGATGAATACGCGTCTCTTGAAGCCAGATTGGACGCTTATCGCGTTGCGCTGCAGGCGTATGAGCAGAATCGCGATCAATGGCTGCAGTACGAGAATGAGTGCGACCGCTACGACCTGCACCTGGCAAAGAGCGCCATGTACAAGGATTACGTCGCATACCAGAACTATCTGTCGCAGCTTGGCGTGTATGAAAGCCAGCATCAGGCGTTTTTGGAAAACCAGCAAGCCTGGGCGCGCTACGAGCAGGATAGCCTTAAGTACGCGCAATACGTGCAGTACCGTGACGTGGAATATCCCGCGTTGCGCACCACCGTGGATAACCAGCTGCAGCTGCTGGCGCTGATGGAAAAGCCGGATCCCAACACCGGTATTTCCTTTATGGATATGATGATCGACGACCGCATTGCCGGCATGATCGAGGAAAAGCGCACGCTGGTCTCCGCGCTGGTTGGCGAAGGACCTGTGGATGCGGTGGTTGAGTCCACCCAAAAGCTGCAAAGCTTCTGCCTGACCTATCGCTCCCTGACTACGGATCAGGAAAAGTACGCTTTCTATATCCAGGAATACAACCGCGTCAAAAAGGTGCCCGGCGGCACGCAGAGTGACGGACTTGTCAAGCACCTGCGTCAGCTTTACACCAATATCAAAACGCTTTACGAGAACGATACTATCTATAACGAGCTCCAGCGCTCCTATCCGGAGCATATTGCAACGCTGGTGCGCATGCTTGGCTCTTTGTACGTACAGAGATGTATGTTTGACGATACGGTCACGTTCAATCCTAATGAAATTGTCGATAAGCGCGGCAATCAAAAGGCGACTGCTCTGGTGCACCAGTCCGTGCGCCCCACGAGCGATACCAATAAGGCAACGCCTCTGAGTGCATGGCCCAAGGATCCCGAGACCTATGAGATCACCAAGCAGCCGCAGCAGCCTTCAGAGCGATTGGTGGACGGTGTATGCCCCTCCAAGCCGGTCTTTGAGTACGTTTCGCACGAGGATGAGCTGGATCCGTATATGGAAGATCCCGGCTACATGGCAGAGCCCACGCCTCCCGCAGGCGAAAAGCTGCCCCACCCGGGTGCTGAGCCCTCCCTGAGCTGGACGGTTACGCAGCAGGAGCTGCATGAAGCGTATCTGGAGGGATTGATCTGTGAGCGTCCCACATTCACGGAAAATCAGAAAACCGTGATTTGTGCGTCCAATAACGTAACCATCAGCCTCAGCGCCGCGGAGCGCTGCTATTACGTGCATTTTTACAACACGGGTGATCAGGAAACCTATCTTGGACACTCTGTCGGTGTGACGTACGGTGAAGCAGCCGTCATTCCCGAGCAATGGCGCAGCTTGGAAAGAGCGCCTGAGCTTGCGTACACGTATGAATTTATCGGCTGGCTGGATGCCAATGGTGATCCGTTGGATCTTAGCAGCATGACCGAAGACGTGTATGCGTATGCGTCCTATCGCGCACTTCCCAGAACGTATACCGTGACCTGGGTTGCGGGTGGCAAGACCACCACGGAGCAATGGGAGTACGGTACAACGCCCGTATTTGAAGGCTCTACCGACATTCCGACCGATGAACGCTACGAATACGTGTTCAACGGCTGGGATAAGCAGATCGGCGCGGTTGTGGGAGACGTGACGTACACAGCACAGTATGAAAGGGTGGACAGGCGCTACACCGTAACCTTTGATATGGGTGGCGGTGCAGACCCGATCCGCAAGGAATATCTGTACGAGCAGAGCCTTGCCGAGGTCGTGGCAGCTATGGCAAAGCCGTATATGCCCCCCACAGCGCAGTATTCGTATACCTTTGTGGGCTGGAAGGATGCCGCAGGCAATCTGTATACCGAAAATAACCAGCTGCCGCTGCTGACAAGCGATATGTCCTTTACGGCAGTCTTTGAAAGCCGTGTCAATTCCTATACCGTGACTTGGATGGTGGACGGCGTTGCCGTGCAGACCACCTGGCTGTATGGGCAGACGCCCGCGTACGGCGAGAACGCATCGATCGTTCCCACCAAGGAAATGGACGAGCGCTATACCTACACCTTTGCCGCATGGGATCGCGAGATCACACCCGTGACGGGGGATGCGGAGTATACGGCGCAGTTTGAGGCGAATATCCGACTTTACCGAGTGGATTTCGTGGTGGAGGGTAAGACCACCACGCTGGAATTGGCATATGAGCAGCTGCCCGTGTTTGACGGGGAACCGCAAAAGACGTCCGACGTGCAGTACGATTACACCTTTATCGGTTGGGACAGAGAGCCCACACCGGTACGCGAGGACGCCATTTACATAGCAGAATTCAGCAAGACCGTGCGCAAATATCCCGTTACGTTTGTGGTGGGAGAATCGGCAACCACGGCAGAGTTTGAGTACGGCAGCCTGCCCAAGTATCCGGGTACAACGCCCGCCAAGGCGGATGATGCCAACTATCGCTACGAGTTTGCGGGTTGGGATGCCGAGGTCGTGGCAGTGGATGGCAGTGCCGTTACCTATACGGCAACCTTCCGCGCAGTGCCCATTGCACTTGGTGCGGACGGTACTATGGGTCAGCTGACGGTCGGATCGGACGGCAGATTTGAGCTGCACATTGCGGGCTCGCAGGTCGATCTTTCCTACGTGGTCCAAAAAGCGGGCGAAGCACAGGCAGAGGAGCTGCGAGTGTTCTTGGGTGAGGCGATCCTGATCCTTCCCAAGGCGCAGATCGATGCCTTTTACCTCATGGGCAACGGCATTGGCAACGTCATCCTTGCTGCAGAGCAGCACGAGGGACGCGCGGCGTATCGCTTTGAGATGTATGACGGCACGGGCGTGCCCGTGGCGTACCTGGTCAGCGAGCTGACCCTTTGCCTGCCTTATAACGGCGTGCATACCGCGGACGTGTATCGCCTGGCGAGCGACGGCTCGCAAAGCGCGCTGCAGGTCGTGCACAAGGATGGCTATTTGCAGGTATCTACCATGGAGCAGGCAACCTTTGTGCTGCGCGATAAGTACCTGATTACACAAGAGCCTACCGTAAACGGTGTGTTTGACGTGATCAAGGAGGCGCACGCGGGTGAGGTCGTGACTCTGATGATCGACCCGGATGAGGGGTATCACGTAGACACGGTCACGGTGACGTGCAACGGTCAGGCGATCAAGGTCGAGATCGTGGACGGCAAGTATTCCTTCGTTATGCCTGCGGGCAACGTGCAGGTCAACACGTCCTTTAAGGTCGTGGAGGGTGGCACGGCGATCGAGGTCATCGTGGGCGTTTTGACGGCGCTGCTGATCGTGGCGGTTGGCTTCATTATTGCCATCGTTCTGCGCAGAAGACGATCTGTCAAGGTCTGATTCTATCGAACAATTGGATCAAAAAGCGATGCGGAGAAGCTCTTCGCGTCGCGTTTTTTGTGCTTTTGACTTGGCAAGGGGCAGGGGGGATGGTATAATAATACGATTTCATAATCGATACGTATGTCCAAAATACAAATTAAGGAGAAAACACATGAAGAAAGTACTTGTCATGCTGCTGTGCGGTCTGATGCTGCTTTCCGTGCTTGCAGGTTGTGCAAACAACGATGCAAACGATGCGGAAGACACCACTGCCTCTACTGAGGAGAAGAATTGGATCAGCTCTGCGCTGGAGCCCACCGATGAGTTTTCGGGCAACACCCTGACGCTGCTGGTCAACCGCGAAATGGACGCAGGCAGCGACGAAGCGTCTACCGATCCCCTTGAGGACGCACTTTACAGAAGAAACGATAGACTGGAAGCCACCTACGGCATCACCATCACCACCATTCTGGAGACCGAGTACACCTTCCTTGGTCAGAAGGTGGCAACCGACGTTGGATCCGGTAACGGTGAATATGATATCGTTTACCAGCACATGGTAAACTCGGCTACCAACCTGGCGGTCAACAACCTTCTGATCGACCTTTCCGAGCTGGATTACGTGGATTTCGAGCAGATCTGGTGGGACCAGGACGCTAAGGAAGGCTTTACCATTGGCGATCACCAGTTCCTGACCGTGGGCGACCTTGTTCCGCACACCATGCTGTATTCCGCATGCCTGGCATTCAACAAGACTGAGTTTGATAACCAGTCTCTGGACTACCCCTACGACCTTGCAAGAGAGGGCGTATGGACGCTGGACGAGCTGGCAAAGCTGACCAAGGACCAGACCAAGGACCTCAACGGTGACGGTAAGCTGGACTTCAGAGATGACTACTACGGCATGACCAGCTGGCACCTCGCAGGTCCGTTCAACTTCTTCTTTGGCTCGGGCGCAACCTTCTTTACCAAGGATTCCGACAACTACCCCGTATACAGCGTAGACCAGGATAAGATCCAGAACGTTTACGACAAGGTATACAACATTTTCATGACCAACAACTCGCTCTACGTCACCGACGTCAGCCTGGCTGCAAAGCCCTACACGGTATTTACCGAGGGCAGAGCGCTGTTCACCGCTTGCTCGCTGACCACCATTGCAAACTCTGAGTACGGCTTTAAGGATATGGCAGACGAGTATGGCGTAATGCCCCAGCCCAAGTATGACACCAACCAGGAAAGCTACATGAGCTTTGTAAACGGTGCGGCTTCGGTTGTTGTAGTACCCAAGAGCATCAAGTCGGACAGACTTCCTTACGTTGGCTACATGCTGGAGGCACTTGCATCCTCCTCTTACTACATGGTAACCGATACCCTGTACGATAAGGTTGCAAAGTCCAAGAACGTTCGCGATGCAGAGTCTGCTGAGATGGTAGACATCATCATCCGTAACCGCGTATTCGACTTCGGCTACGCGCACTTCTTCAGCAAGGGCTATGCTTGTGCAACCCTGTTCCAGACCTGCCTTGACACCAAGAATGCATCCGTTGCAAGCGTGATCAAGAGAAATAAGGAAGCTACCATGAATAAGGAGATCAGCAAGATCCTGGAAGTTTACCAGGGCGATTGATCGTTTGGCGAGATACCCCGATCGGGGTATCTCGCTATTTCTTTTATATAACAAAGTAGGGGCGAGAATTTCGGCATAGCCGAAATATGTGATCGCCCGCACCTGTGATAACTCAATAATAAAGGAACTGCCTTCAAAAAGCAGTTCCTTTCATATGTATAGTCCCATTCACTTACCGATCGAATCAGGCGAAGGGAAAAACTCGATTGGGGCGTTGGGGTGACTTGCCACATATTGCTCAAGCTCCGCCTGCGTGACCTCTTGTTCGCCGATGTAATACGTTGCGTGCGGTTCGCCGTCGTTTACCACTTTCCAAAGCGACTCGTGGGTGATCTGCGCACCGTCGAAATGCAGCCTGCTTTGCCCATAAGTTAGCCTCTCGCCCGTGTGATTCCAAGCGTATGTGCCATCGGCATTGAGATCGTACATATTGCGGAACGTAAAAGAATACAAGTAAACGGTGCCTTGGTAATAACGGAGAATCAGAGTGGCTTCAGTGTATGCAAGCACCAGCTCGCGGATCCCATCGGCGTCCAGATCTTCATAGGCATACTGTGGATTATGAAGTTCGTAGAGGGGGATGCCATTATAAGGCGTTTTGTAATGTCCCAATAAGGCGAATTGCTCCGAATCGATGTTGTATACCGCGCATTCACCCACGAATGCCGCTTGATACATTTCCGCCGCGATCTCCTGCTCGGTAAACAGGGGAGTGAAGACGAGCCCTGCGCAGCATTGGTTTTCTTGTGCGCTTGTCAGCCCGTCGCAGCAGTTCCAACATTGACTCAACTCCCTGTATTCCTGCTCGGTAATCTCGGTTGCCAGTTCGCCCTCCAGCTTGTAATATTGCTGTACGGCAATGTCGTCTACCCAAATGTGGCCTGCCGTGCCAAATTCCACGACCAGCTCGGTTTCGGTACCACCGGTTACAATGCGATAAACGGCGTGCGAATGGCTGTCCGAAGCGTTACTGCCCAGCTCGTGCAGCAAGCCCTGCGCATCGATGTAGCAGGTGGTGCGAGGCTGGTAGTTGCCAAGCAGTATGGGTGTGCCGTTTGCTATGGACAAGATTGCCACAATGGTATAGTCCGCATTCAAAAGAATCAGCTCGTCCATGCCATCGAGATTAATGTCCTTGATCGCGTAACCGCAGGATAGCTTGTAGTGTGGGGAGAAGCAATCATTTTGTCCTCTGCCGCCGTACAACATGTAGGCGGAAACGAACAGCTTCTCATAAAGCTCCTTGTCGCAGCGTTCGTCGATCCCGAACTCCGCGGCGTAATCATGCTCTTCGCCTTTTCCACCGTCATATCGTTGGCAAACGCGAATGATGTCGCGGTATACGCCGATCATCTCGTCATAATTAATGGGGATAGATTCGGTTTGATGCGTTTGTTGTATTTCAAACAATTCCCAAAAATCCGAAATCTCGCATTCGCACGAGCAAAATGCAAAAAGCATAGAAAAGCAGAGCAAAAAGGCGGCAAATTGTTTCATCGTATTTTCTCTCCAAATGGGATTTTATATAGTCACAATCTCACTATAACACACCCAAAAAGCTTTGTCAATAAGGTGGGGAAAAGTCTTTTTACAGGGTACAAATCAGTGGTCGGGTGGGGAAGACTCTCCATTTGTGTCGGATGCCGCGCCAAGCCGCTGACTTGCGGTTGCTTTGCTCGATTTTACGCAAAAAGTCTTGACAAAAAGGGAATTAAAATATATAATGAAAGGAGTGTTTTTATTACGTCAATTACCGACCGCCCTTGTGGTGGAAGAAAGGAATACAAATGAAGTACGAGCATTTAATAGTTGAGAAAAAGTGGCAGGAATACTGGGAAAAGAACCAGACCTTCAAGACCGACGTTTGGGATTTCTCCAAGCCCAAGTTTTACGCGCTGGATATGTTCCCGTACCCCTCCGGTGTGGGCTTACACGCAGGTCACCCCGAGGGCTATACCGCTACTGATATTGTTTCCAGAATGAAGAGAATGCAGGGCTACAACGTGCTGCACCCCATGGGCTACGACTCGTTCGGTCTGCCCGCAGAGCAGTATGCCGTCACCACGGGCAACCATCCCAACGGCTTTACCCAGGAGAACATCAAGACCTTCTCGAATCAGCTGCGCGAGCTGGGATTTGACTATGACTGGTCCAAGATGATCGCCACCAGCGATCCCGATTTCTATAAGTGGACGCAATGGATCTTCAAGCAGCTGTATCTGGACGGCTATGCACAGTATATCGACATGCCTGTTAACTGGTGTGAAGAGCTGGGCACCGTGCTTTCCAACGATGAGGTCATCGACGGCAAGTCCGAAAGAGGCGGCTATCCCGTTATCAGAAAGAACATGAAGCAGTGGGTCATCAACCAGCCCGCATTTGCAGAAAAGCTGCTGGAGGGTCTGGATGAGATCGACTGGCCCGAATCCACCAAGCTCATGCAGAAGAACTGGATCGGCAAGTCCACCGGTGTGGAGGTCAAGTTCGATATCGTAGGCGGCGGTGAGTTCTCCATCTTCACCACCTGTATCGAGACCATCTACGGCATCACCTTTATGGTGCTGGCACCCGACGGTGAGGTGGTCAAGCAGCTCATGCCCAGAATTGAAAACAAGGCAGAGGTGCAGGCATACATTGACGAGACGCTCAAGAAGAACGATATGGACCGTACCGAGCTCAACAAGACCAAGTCCGGCTGTGAGCTCAAGGGCGTAACCTGCATCAACCCCGTCAACGGCAAGGAAGTTCGCATGTTTATCGGTGACTTCGTGCTGGCAAACTACGGCACGGGCGCGGTTATGGCGGTTCCCTCGCACGACCAGCGTGACTTTGAGTACGCCATCGCGCACAACATTGATATGATCCAGGTCATCGACGGTGATGACAAGCTTGGTCACGTGGACGTATCCGAAAAGGCATTTGAAAAGCAGGATTACCTTGGCAAGGGCTATCGCCTGATCAATTCCGAGGAGTTCACCGGCTTGACCGTGGAAGAGGCTAAGGAAGCCATCACCTGCAAGCTGGAGAAGATGGGCGTGGCAAGCCGCACCGTCAACTACCACTTCAGAGAGTGGATCTTCGCGCGCCAGCGTTACTGGGGCGAGCCCGTTCCCGTGGTACACGGTGAGGACGGTGAGGTACACGTACTGCCCGACTGTGAGCTGCCGCTGGTACTGCCCGAGCTGGAAAACTACAAGGGCGAGGGCGGCAAGGCACCCCTGGAGAACGCAACCGAGTGGAAGATGTACGATCAGAACGGCATCAAGGGTAAGAGAGAGACCTCTACCATGCCCGGCTCTGCAGGCTCGAGCTGGTACTTCCTGCGCTATATTGACCCCAAGAACGAGAATGAATTTGCAAATCAGGAGCTGCTCAAGCACTGGATGCCCGTTGACCTTTACATCGGCGGTCCCGAGCATGCGGTCGGTCACCTGATGTACTCCAGAATCTGGAACAGATACCTGTACGATAAGGGTCTTGCTCCCACCAAGGAGCCCTTCCAGAAGCTGGTGCACCAGGGCATGATCCTTGGCGCAAACGGCATCAAGATGGGTAAGCGTTTCCCCGAGTACGTGGTCAACCCCAGCGACGTTGTCAGAGAGTACGGTGCAGACACGCTGCGTCTGTACGAGATGTTCATGGGCCCCTTGGAGGTTTCCAAGCCCTGGAGTGACGCAGGCGTTGACGGCGCACGCAGATTCCTCAACCGCGTTTGGGCATTCTTTACCGAGGCAGAGAACATCGTGGACACCGAGGTTCCCGCATTGGAGAAGATCTACCACAAGAGCATTAAGAAGATCACCGACGACTTTGAGAAGCTGGCGTTCAACACCGCTATTTCTCAGATGATGATCTTTGTCAACGCCGTATATAAGGAAGGCAAGTGCCCTCGCGAGTATGCCGAGGGCCTCGTCAAGATGCTGTCCTGCATCTGCCCGCACATCGGTGAGGAGATCTGGCAGATCATGGGTCACGACAACACCATCGCGTACGAGCCTTGGCCGGTATATGACGAGAGCAAGACCGTGGATGATTCCGTAGAGGTTGCCGTACAGATCAACGGCAAGCTGCGCGCCACCATTCTGTTGCCCGTGGATTGCTCCAAGGAGGATGCCATCGCTATGGCAAAGGCAGATCCCAAGATCGCCGAGCAGATCGAGGGCAAGACCATTGTCAAGGAGATCTCCGTGCCCGGCAAGATCGTCAATATTGTGGTCAGATAAATTCGCAAAAAAACTTTTGCGCAACCCCTTGACATTCATAAACGTTTGGTGTATAATACCAAAGGATATAACGGAAGTTATGTTTAATTCACTCTTGGCAGACGCGAGGGGAGGGAAATAGATAATGGCAGAAGTAAGACTCAAGGAAGGCGAAACTCTGGACAGCGCCCTGAGACGTTTCAAGCGTCAGATGGCTCGCTCCAACGTTCTTGCCGAGCTCCGTAAGAGAGAATGCTACGAGAAGCCCAGCGTAAAGCGCAAGAAGAAATCTGAAGCAGCGCGCAAGAGAAAGTATAAGTAATTATAACAAGAAAGAGGTTAAGTCACGCGACTTGACCTCTTATTGTTTTTTCGGGGCGCGGGGCAGATCGGGGGACGGGATATAGTGCCCAAAATTGCCGCTCAAAGTTGTCTATAACGCTGAAAATGCCCCCCGCTCGTTGACAATTTTCACATGATTGTGTATAATAGTTAGGACGGAGCAATCCGAATTTAGCAAAAGAGGTAAGACATTATGAAAAAGATGCTTTCCGTGCTGGTGTTGGCTGCAATGCTGCTGTCCGCGCTGGCAATCACTGTTTGCGCTGATTATGATTACATCACGGCTGCAAACTTCTATGAACACGAGGCAACCAAGAGAGACGAGGTCTACGAGGGCGACGCAGGTATTGCATCCGCTAAGTGGACGGTTCCTTATCTGCCCGTAACTCCCGCGTTTGACGGTAAGATCAGCGTTGGCGAGTACGAGAGATTTGAAAACTTTGAAGATTACCTGTTCTACTCCGTGTGCATGGGTAGATGCACCGTGGAGGAATTCCAGGCATTCATGGACGCAACCAAGGACGGCTTCTTTGACGTATACTGGGGCTGGGACGGTCAGTACCTGTACATGGCATTTGACATTGACTGTGTAGACGGTTACTTCTGTGACCCCGTTGGTAAGACCGGCGGTACCTCCTACCTGTACGCTTGTACCTCCATTCAGTTCGGTATCGGTCAGGCTGATGCAGAATACAGACAGTTCAGCGAGACCGGCTTTGGTATCAACCCCGACGGTAACACCGGCGTTACCCACAGATGGCTGGGTAACTACCTGCCTGACTCCGAAAAGGACGTTGCAGGTGTATACAACGAGACCACCAACAGACTGACCATTGAGTTCAGAGTCAACCTCCAGCTCGCTTTGGATATGGACGAGACCGTAAAGAACGGCGACCAGGCAAGAATTTGCTGGCTTCTGAACATGGGCGGCGACGGCGATAACCTCAGATCCAAGCAGGTATCCTTCTGCCACGGTATCGGCGGTACCCAGTCCGGTAAGATGGCTCAGTACTTCGCAACCGTTACCTTTGAAGGTCTGCCCGATGGCGTAGAGGTTCCGATCGAGGACCGCGTTGAGGTCAGCGAGATCGATAAGGAATACGACCTGCGTGACTTCATCGTATTCTCTCAGGACGATGCAGTGAATTCCTTCTACGGCAACAACGCGACCGTTGAGAAGGTAACCGAGGGTGATGAGTCCTTCATGAGAATCACCGCTACCGGTGACGGCGCTTACATTTACGGTAACAAGTATCCCGTCAGCGTAAGCAGCGTAACCAAGTACATGGTGATGAAGTACCGTACCTCCTCCACCAAGGCAAACAATACCGGTATTATTTATAAGTCCACCTCCCTTAAGGAGTACAATCTGGATTACACCGCATACGAAACCGTTGTTGGTGACGGCGAGTGGCACTACATGTACCTCGAGCTGAGCGGTGAAGAGCATTGGCAGGACTGGATCGTTGCTATGGGTATCGTTCCCTTCGTAGCAACCGAGGGCATCGCGGGCGAGTCCATCGACATCGCTTGGATCAAGTTCTACCACGAGGATCCTTGGGATATTCCCGAGTACGAGGCTGACAGAAACGCAACCAAGCCCACCACCGAGGCAACTACCGAGGAGGTCACCGAGGAAGTGACTACCGAGGCAGCTACTACCGAGGAGGTTACCGAGGCGGAAATTACCACCGAGGCAGAGGCTGAGAAGAAGGGCTGCGGCGGTATCGTTGGCGGCGCATTTGCAGTTGTAGCACTCATCGGTGTTGCATTCGTTGCAAAGAAGAAGGAAGACTAATTCCCAAATTGTCAATCAAACAGGGGCTACCTTGCGGTAGCCCCTGCGTTTTTTTATGCGTAAATTTCCAGCTCAAAAATGCTGAACCAGTTTTCGCCCTCGCGCCACAGCCGCACGTAGCGTGCCTTAGCGTCAAGATCGGTCAAGGTGATAAACAGCTCGTCTGCCTTTCCTTGGTAAATGGTGTGGTAGGTCTCGCCGTCCGCGGAGATCTCAATGCGGTAGGGCACCCAAGCCGATTCCAGCACCAGCGTCAGCTCGTCAAATGCGGTCAGAGAGCCAAGATCCACCTGCAACCAAGCTTGTCCTGAGGGGAGCGAGCCCCAGCGCGTTTCCATGTCGCCGTCCACGGCGTTCTTTGCAACGTAAGCGCCCTCGTGCGTGGAGGCAGTTACGTCTTTGCCCTTGGCAAGATTGGTGCGCTGCGTGTCTGCGGGGCGCATCTGCTTATCCTGCTCGGTGGCTTGGTAAACGTACAGCTCGTAGATCGAAACAAAGCTGCCCTTGGGAATCGAGACGCGGACGTAGCGGGCGGATTGCCCGTACAGGTTGAGCTTGCATTGTCCGGTCATGGCGTCCTGGTTGTACACGCCCATTTGCGTGTAGGAATTGCCATCCTCGGAGACTGAGATGATAAAGGGGGTGGAGATCGATTCCCACGCGATCTCGATCTGTCCGATCTCGTAGCTCTGTTCAAGATCCACGGTCAGGGTGTGAACGGAATCCGCGCAACCAAGTCCGCTCCAACGGGTGGAGGTGTTGCCGTCCACGGCAAATTTGGATGCAAGCGCATCGCTTTCGTGTCCGTTGTCGGTAGTGGGCTTGCCCAGCGCCAGGTTTTCCTTCTTTTCCTCGGGGATGGGGATGGTGTACGTGTCCTTTTGGATGTAATCAAACGCCCCGTCGGGGGTGGCGACGTTGGTCACGTCGCGCAGCTCCTGCGATTGCAGCGTCATGGTGGCGGTTGCCTTGCCGTCGGCAGCGCTGGCGGCTAAGGTAAAGGTGTAGGTGCCGCCCTCAAGGACGTAGCGGCTGCCTGCGGTGTCGTAGCTTTCCAAGGCGTCGGTGGTGATGTGGATGCTGACCTGCTCACTCTGCCCGGGGGAGAGCTGCGCGGTCTTGGCAAAGCCCGCAAGCTCCAGCGCGGCTTGCTCCATGGTGGTCTGGGGCTTGGAAACGTAGATCTGCACGATCTCACGACCCGCCACCGCGCCCGTGT
Source organism: Eubacteriales bacterium (assembly GCA_045650025.1). Classification (GTDB taxonomy): domain Bacteria; phylum Bacillota; class Clostridia; order Oscillospirales; family CAG-272; genus SVQP01. Next base: position 6,456 of record JAZRQR010000067.1, on the reverse strand, counting down.
TGGTCACCGTGCAGGTGGCAAGAATGCTGCCGTCCGCTTGAGCCTGCAGGGCGAAATCGGAGTAGGCAAAGGTGGTGTAGGAAAGTCCGTAGCCAAAGGGATACGCCACGTCCACGCCAAAGGTGGCGTAGTAGCGATAGCCCACGTAAATATCCTCGTAGTATGCGGTGTCGGTGTTGGTACCGGGATAATACTTGCCTGCAGGGGTGGAGAAGCAATCCACGGGCCAGGTGATGGTGGTCTTGGCGCTGGGGGGCACGTTGCCGCAAAGCAGCTCGGCAACGGCAGTACCGGTGCGCTCGCCTGCATATCCCGTCCACAAAATGGCGTCTGCCTGCTCTTTCCAGGAAAGCACTTCAATGGGTGAGCCGGTGTTGAGCAGCACGACTACGCGCTTGCCCTTGGCGCGGAAGGCGGTGCTGACGCGCTCGATCATGTCGCGCTCGGTCTGATTGAGCGAGAAGTCGCCTGCGGTGTCGGTGCGGTCTGCACCCTCGGTCGAGTCGCGCGAGATCACAATCACAGCGGCATCGGCATTGGCGGCACACTCGGCGGCATACTCAGCCGAGACGGGAATATCCAAGGAGGCGTCCTGTGCGGAATGCGCCTTTGCCTTCTTGAAGGGGTGGGAGGTGTACTGATACACCTCAAATGCATCGGATTTGTGCAGCCCCTCGACAATATTGACCGTCTTTCTTGCGCTGACCGATCCCGAGCCTGCGCCGCCGTACACGGTGGCAAACGCGCCGTTGCCAAATACGGCAAGCGTTTTTTGCTCGGTGAAGGGGAGCGTACCGCTTTCGTTTTGCAGCAGCACCATGGTCTGGGCTGCCGCCTCGGCGGCAAGATCTGCGTGGTTGGTAAAGTCAATGTGGCTTGCCACTCCCTCGGGCTTGGTAAAGACGGGGCTCTTGACCACCAGCCCCAGCACGTTGCGGCATGCGCGATCCAGCATGTCCATGCGCAGCGTGCCGTTCTCGGCAGCTGCAAGGATCAGAGCGGGATCGGTGTCCGCGCCGGGCATGTTGATGTCGTTGCCCGCGTTGACCTTTTCCACCACCGTGCCGCCTGAGCCCCAGTCGGACATGACCATGCCCTCAAATCCGCATTCGTCGCGCAGGTAGGTGGTCAGCAGGTCGTAGGAAACGGCTACGCGCGTGCCGTTGATCAGGTTGTAGCTGGACATAACGGTGTAAGGATTCGCATCGCGCACCGTAATGCCAAACGCCTTGAGGTAGATCTCGCGCAGGGCGCGCTCGGTGACGTTGGCGCTCACGCTGCCGCGTGCGACCTCCTGATTGTTGGCGGCAAAGTGCTTGAGCGACACGCCCACGCCCGTGGACTGAATGCCGTTTGTATAGGCGCTTGCCACGTAGGCGGTGAGTATGGGATCCTCGGAGCAATATTCAAAGTTTCTGCCGCCCAGTACGTTTTTCTGAATGTTCATGCCGGGGGCTAAGATGACGTCAATGCCCTTGACTAAGCAATCCTCGCCCATGGCAGCGCCGATCTTGGCAGCAAGAGCGGCATCCCAGGAGGAGGAGACGTTGATGACAGAGGGATACCACACGGTGGTTTCATAGCGCAAGCCTGCAGGGCCGTCGTTAACGGTGGCAGAGGGCACACCCAGGCGCTCAATGGCGTACGTGCCGCCCGAAGCGCCCTGCCGGAGCAGGGTTTGCGTACCGGTCACCATATGCGCCTTTTCCTCCAGCGTCATGGCAGCCACTACGCAATCCAAGGCGTCGGCGCTTAGCTGCACCAGTTGGTTGTTGGTGTAAAGTGTCAGAGGGGAAGTTGCGATGCCTTGCGCATCGGTTGCGGTGACCGAGAAGGTCAGCGCGCCGCCCGAGCGGTCGGTCGGACATTCCAGAAATAGGGTAACCGGGTCAGCCGCTGTTGCGGTCAGCGTGGCAATCTCGCCCGCCCCGTCCGCCAGCACGCAGCAAATGCTACCGCCCGCGTCACAAGCCAGCACCAGCTCAAAGCCGCCCTGCGTATAGGTCAGGCTCTTGGCGGTAAGCGAGAGAGCACATACCGGCTCGGGCTGTGTTTGCGCCTCGGTCTCAGCTTCGGTTGGGGTGTCGGGCTGCTCTTGGGGGAGGTCGGTGGGCGTGTCCTTGCAAGATGCGAGCGGCAACAGCAGCGCGCAGAGCAATAAGCATGCAATCAGCGCGTAAAGAGTACGTGTATGAAAGCGTATCATAAAAGCCTCCTTGTATCGTATCTGTATTCATTATACCTTGCTTGTGCGCGGTAATCAATGCGCAATTTTCACAAAATTGCAGTCAACGTCCGCTCTCGCGGTACTGACCGGGTGTCATGCCGGTCTCTTTTTTAAACAATTTGGTAAAATAGTGCACGTCGGGAATGCCGCAATGCAAGGCAACCGTGCCGATCTGGTGATCGGTGGAGCGCAAGAGGTGTCGCGCGTGCTGCATGCGCCGCTTACGCACGTAGGCGGTGATCGTTTGCCCTGTCTCCTTTTTGAACACGTCCGAAAGATACCCCGGACTCAGCCCCTGGTGCTGCGCCAGGGAATGCAGCGTCAGATTGGCGGAAAGGTCGGAGTCGATGAGCAAAATGGCGGTGCGCACGGCGGTGCAGTAATCTTGCATGGTATGCTGCTGCACCAGCGCGCAATAGCCAAGGTATATGCGCTGCATCAGCTCGCCCGTTTGCTCGGGGCGGCGCAGCTGCTCAATCTGCTTGGCAAAATCCGAGGAAACGCGGTCAATGTACAAGGGGTGCACGCCGCCGTCCTCCGCCGCCTTGCGCAAAAGGGTATTCATAATGATGCAGTAATTTTTGCTGTTGCGCACGGGATCCTCCACGCGCTTTTCGTAGGGCACCTGCGAGACAGCCGAGAACAGCTGCGCGTGCTTGTGGCTTTGCCCCAGACGCACCGATTCGATCAGCTCGTTTTCAAAGGCGTATCTGCGCTCCATGTCCTGCATGCGCAGCAGCACGTCGTCGTAGCGGTCGTGGTGCAGCGGCTGGTGAATGGGCGAGGTGGGAATGGGGGCAGGGCGATTGACGTCCACTACTGAAAAGGAGCTCGTTTGCCAGATGTGCTCGCAAAAGGTGTCCAGCATGGAAAACAGGGAATCGCCCGCCTCTAAATGGGGCAGCGCAGCAAGCAGGTCGTCCGGCTTGCGTGCCTCGGTCAGATAAGGTCCGACCAGCAAAACGGGCGTGTCTGCACACTGCGGCAGGCGCAGGTAGAGGTAGCAGCGCCCAAGCGGATCGGTATATTGGTATCTCGCGCGCGCCGCCAAGGGGAGCACCGACGGCTCGGCAACGCCCAGCGCCGCGGGCAGATCCTGCTCGGGCAGCAGCTGTGTATGAACGCGGCAGCGGGTCAGCGTGGCTTGCAAAAACTGCAATTCGTTTTGATAGGGCATATTTCCTCCATATCCAAGGTAAGGTAAAATCGCATAATCCATTATCGATTATATCATGAATTTTGTACAAAAATGATATAAATTCGTGAACGATGTGAAAATAATACAAAGAAGCATGAAAATAATACTCACGCAAAATCGATAAAAGCTTTATACTGAATAGTGACCCACTATGTCTGCATCCCCAAATAAAAGAAAGAGGAAAAGATTATGAAAAAACAACCTCAGCTTGATGCAAAGGGCTACCGCAAATTCGGCATGCGCGATAAAATTGCATATGCCGCAGGTGACTTTGGCTGCAATATGAGCTTTGCGCTCAAGGGCACCGTACAAACCTTCTGGTTGGTCTTTATGATGATGGAGACCGGTCTGCTTTCCGTTCTTCTGCTGCTTGTACAGATCTGGGACGCGGTCAACGACCCGCTGATCGGCTCCATGATCGATAACGACAAGAGAGCTTACAAAAAAGGCAAATACAAAACGTATATATTTATCGGTGCTTGCGGTCTGCTGCTGGCAGGCGCTATGGTATTTATCCCCGCGCCCAACGCCGAGGTATGGCTCAAGGCGATCCTGTTCGTGCTGGGCTATATTATCTGGGATGCTTGCTACACGGTTGCAAACGTACCCTACGGCTCTATGCTCTCGCTGGTAACCGAGGATACCGGTGAGCGCGCACAGCTTTCCACCTGGCGCTCGATCGGTTCTATGTTCGGTAATATGCTGCCCGGCATCATCCTGCCCATGCTGATCTGGCAGAAGGTGACCTACGACGGCACGACCGGCTTCCTTGACAAAATTGACGTTCCCGATAACATTGACCCCAACCTGTTCCACTCCAACCCCTTGACGGGCGAGGCTTATGCAATGGGTGACGCGGTGCTCAACCCGCTGACCGGTAAGCAGGTAGAGGTGCTGATTGGTGAGAGAGTGTTCTTTGCCGCGCTGATCATGGGCGTGCTTGGCTTTATCGCGTTTCTCTTTATGCTCAAGAATATTACCATTCGCACCGATGAAAACAGCGTCAAGACCCAGGAGGGCGGCGCAAAGTTCAATATTCTGCAGGCGTTTGGTAAGTTTATGAAGAACAGACCCGCCGTTGGCGCAACGCTGGCAGCTATGGGTATGTTCCTTGGTATGCAGTCTGCTACCACCGCTACCACCGTTATGTTTGCAACGCACTTTGGTATGGCGTCTCTTTCGGGTATCGTGCAGCTGGTCGGTTTTATGCCTATGCTGCTGTTCATGCCCTTTATCAAAAAGATCGTAGACAAGCTGGGTAAGAAGGAAGCCTCGGTTGCAGGCACGCTTCTCTCGGTTGTGGGCGGCTTGATCATGCTGGTATTCCCGCTGATCAGCAACGTGATGCTCTCGCTGGTGGTCTACATGGTGGCGCTTGTTATGTATGGCGTGGGTCTGGGCGTGTACACCTGCGTATCCTGGGCAATGATGGGCGATGCCATCGACTATAACGAATGGAAGTTTGGCACCAGAGAAGAGGGCACGGTATATTCGCTGCACTCCTTCTTCCGTAAGCTTGCGCAGGGCGTAGGTCCCTCTGTCGTGCTTTGGGTCATGGGTATGCTGGGTTACGTTTCCAACTTGGGTACTATCGGTCAGTCCGCGCAGACTGCTAAGAACATGTGCTGGCTGGTTGCGGGCTTGTACCTGTTCAGCGCGCTGGTACAGTTTGTGGGTCTTGCGTTTGTCTACAATCTGGACAAGAAGACGCTTGGCAAGATGAATGCCGAGCTGGCAGAGCAGAGAAATACACAGCAGTGATAGAAATATAGGAGAAATATTGTGAGAACCATTGTAAATTTGAATCAGGGCTGGCTGTTCTGTAAGGACACAGCCGATATTACCGTAAGACAGGGTGAGCAGATCGATCTGCCCCACACCTGGAACGCCACCGACGGTCAGGACGGCGGAAACGATTATTTCCGCGGTGCGTGCCTGTACGTCAAGACGCTGCCCAAGGCAGAGCTGCCCAAGGCAGACTGCTATTATCTGGAGATCCGCGGCGCCAACTCGTCTGCTGACGTATACGTAGGCGGCGAGAAGCTGGCGCATCACAACGGCGGCTACTCCACCTGGAGAGTAGACCTGACCGATAAGCTGACCGAGACGACCGAGATTGCCATTGTGGTGGACAACTCCCCCAACGAGCAGGTCTATCCCCAGATGGCGGACTTCACCTTCTACGGCGGCTTGTACCGTGACGTCAACCTGATCGCGGTCAATCGGGCGCACTTTGATCTGGATTACTTTGGCGGCAACGGCTTTGCCGTCACGCCTCGTGTGGACGGCAAGGACGCGCACGTAGAGCTGCAAACGTGGGTTTGCGGCGTGGACGGTCGCAGCGTACGTTATACCCTGACCGATGCTGCCGGCGAAGTGGTTGCACAGGGCACGGGTAGCCAGGAGCATAGCCTGGATATCCAAAACGTCACGCTTTGGCACGGACGCAAGAATCCTTATCTGTATACCGCCACCGCAGAGCTGCTCTCTGAGAGCGGTGAGGTGCTGGACACGGTCAGCACGCGCTTTGGCGTGCGTACTTTCAAGATCGATCCCGAAAACGGCTTTATTCTCAACGGGGAAGAGTATCCCTTGCGCGGCGTTTCCCGTCATCAGGACAGACTTGGCGTGGGTAACGCGCTGCTGCCCGAGCACCACAGAGAGGACATGGATCTGATCTGTGAGGTGGGTGCGACCACCATTCGTCTGGCGCACTACCAGCACGACCAGTATTTCTACGATCTGTGCGATGAGCGCGGTCTGGTCATCTGGGCAGAGATTCCGTATATCTCCCGTCACATGCCCGGTGGTAGAGAGAACACCATCTCGCAGATGAAGGAGCTGGTCACGCAGAATTATAACCATGCTTCCATCGTGGTCTGGGGTCTTTCCAACGAGATCTCGATCGCAGGCTCGGATGCTGACCTTTTGGAAAATCACCGTATCCTCAACGATCTGGTGCATGAGATGGACAAGACGCGCTTGACCACCATTGCGGCGGTTTCGATGTGTAAGATGACCGACCCCTACC
>JAZRQR010000066.1:0-17756 GCA_045650025.1 Eubacteriales bacterium | reverse complement strand
AAGCACGGCAATGGGATGACAATACAAAGATCAGCATGGCCGAGATCGGGCTGAAGCAGGATCAGATCAAAGCAAGCGAATCTGCAGAGAACATCGAGCTTGCGTTTGCTGCAGCGGAAATGGGCGATTTCTCTCTGCTGCGTGATCTCGGTCTGAATGTGGACACTTACGAGGCACTCTGGAACATGAGTATGGATGAGCAGCTCAATCCGACGGAGGAAGACGGTACACAGGATGATGTTATCGATCTGGTTGCAGGACAGATGAGCGGCGAAAACATCATGAAAAATCCAACGATTCCGAACGGCTACGATCTTAACGCTGAAGTTATCGATGCCATTGCAGCACAAGCTCCTGCAGCGAAAGCCAAAGCTGATGCGGAAAAGGCGGCATATGCAGCATCTCCGGAAGGAAAACACGAAAGCCATATGGCGAGATATAACGAACTTGAAAACAAGAAGGGAATCACGACAAGCGAAATTGTTGAGCGGGAAGATCTGAGAAAAGCGTTGTTGATTTATGATGATATTGACAACATCATAGACGAACACAACAGACTGAAAGCAAAACATCCGAAAACGGTCGAAGAAACAAGGCGGATAGGAATTCTCGAAAGGGATATCCGAACGTACAACGAATACTTTGGATCATGAGGTGACGTATGGCTATCGAAAACAGCAGATTCAAAACACGCAAAGAGCGCGAAGAAGAAGAGAAGAAGCGCAAAGCATCTGAAGAACGGTTTGTTCTTCCGACATACGAAGAGCTGAATGCCATCGAAGAAAAAGCAAAGGAGGATGCGGCGAGAGTCGCGTCCTCCGAAAAAGGTCTTGATTTCTTCCAGCGACCGTCGAATTGGGACGACGGGTATCAGTTTGGTGATGTCACAAAAACCGCTCTCGGTACGCTCGGCGATGTCGGTGTAAATGCGGTCAAGGGTGTTGTGCGCATGGGAGAGGGCATCGGTGATGCTGCACAGTACGGCGCTGCTGCGCTTGCAGATCTGTTCGGAGCGGACGAAAAAGCGGAAGCGATCCGACAGAACGCACAGCGCGACAAGGTGACCGAAGCGTTCTCCGGCGTTGATGAAAAGCTCAACAAATACTCTGTACTCGGACGCACCTCTGATGCTGCAGCGGAATCGCTCGGTCAGATCGGCGCTGTCATCGGAACTGCGGGACTTGCAGGTGCGCTCGGTGCCGGTGCGCTTGGAACGACGGCTGCAACGACGGGTCTCATGGGATTGTCATCGTTTGGCTCCGGTACAGGCGAAGCATATGCCGCCGGCGCGGAAGAAGGCGAAGCGGAGGCATACGGCGCAATTGCCGGTGCGGCTGATGCGCTGTCGGAGATGATCTTCGGCGGTCTCGGTAAGGGCTTCAAGGCGCTCGGATTGTCCAAAGGTATCACGTCTGCGGATGATGTGCTTGCAAAAGCCGTGACATCAAAGATCCGAAACACGCTGGCAAAGAACACGGTGCAGCTCGGCATCAAGGCGGGTGCGGAAGGTCTGGAAGAAGTGCTTGCCGGAACAATGCAGGGGGCGGGTAAGAAGATGACCTACATGTCGGAGAGTGACTTTGCGGACATCATCAAAGGCGAAAACCTGCTTGAGCAGTTTGTCGTCGGCGCAATGGCATCCGGCATCTCGCAGACACCGTCCTTTGTCTCTGCGACACGCGCAGGTGTTGATCTGGTATCGGACGGTACTGATACTGCATCTGACAGCGCACCGGACGAGCAGGACAAATTCTCTGAGCTGCGGGGCAAGAATGCGGACTTCGGCGAAATCGAGCGCACAGGTCTTGCAAGCGGCGCAAAAGACGAAGATATCCGCATGGCGGGCGAGCTTTCATCTGCACTCGGAAAGAAGATCCGATTCTTCCGCGAGGATGCGAAGAACGGCACGATCAACAACGGAGAATATCATGAGGACACGGGCGAGATCTGGATCAACACGCGGTCGAAGAATGTCAAAGCGCAGATCGTTGCGCATGAGCTGACACACTCGATTGAGAAGAAAGACAGCTATCAGCAGCTCGTAGATCTGACGATGAACAAACTGGAGGAAGAACAGAAAGCCAAAGGAAAAACGCTTGACGATCTGTACCGCGAGAAGGAGACCTTATACGCAGACGGCGGTGTGCGGCTTGCATCGTATGACGAGATCACGTCCGAGCTGGTCGCGGAATTCGTCGAGAAGCGGCTTTTGACCGACGAAGCATCGATCAAGTCTCTGGTATCGGAAAACCGCACACTCGGTGAGAGGATCCGCGAATGGTTCGACTCCTTGCTTGTGAAGATGGGCAATGCATCCGCAAAAGAGCGGGAGTACATCCGTCAGATGCGGGATATGTATGCAAAGGCGCTTGGGGAGGATGTTGGTGCGGGAGCTGATGGCATACAGCATCATATTTCCAAAACAGAAAAAGGTCAACCGTTTGTTACGATTGACCGTGATATACTGGCGGGAGTGCCGCAGAGCGACTGGCAACAGACGGTGGTTGATAACCTGACGGGTAAATATCCGAACGGAATCAAGATCGGAAATCAGCAGATCCAGATTACCGAGCAAGGAATTGATGAAATCGCGTACTCGAAGCAGGCGCAATGGCTGTATAAAAACGATATTAACACGCTGACAGATAAATACAGGGCGAGCGATAACGCGGACGAGATTGTTCGGTCGGCGCAAGGATGGATAAACGAAGGTCTGAACCACAAGAGAAAAGATGACATCGTTGATTTTGCAAGAGGAAAAACTCTAATTCGTGTAGGAAAAAATGATTATGAAGCGGATGTACTTGTAGCAAGATTGAAAAACGACGATCTGATGCTATATGACATCTACAATCTTTCGCCTACTACGATAAAAGAAAAAGAGACGGGTACCGTTATGAACTCCAACCCGTCACCGAGCGGAATCCGAAATCCGGCAAACATCTCTTCTGGGAATAGTATATCACAGAACGCCGGAAATGTCAAGGGGGAAAATGCGGGAAATGGGCAGCATTCGATTTCTGCGGTGGACGATGAAGCCGTCAGAAAGAACACGCCCGGTGTGAAGGACGCAGAAGAGACGGCGCAGATCAACGAAGAAATCGAGCGCGTGGATCTGAACTACGACTCTGAATCCGGCACCGTTTATCACTCGTTCTCGTCCATTGAAGATGCCTTTGACTATAACAAGGGTGAGGAAGAATACCGCGCGGCGCGAAACGAATACGCATATGCTCTGGCGAAAGCAACGGGCAAAACCTATGCACAGGCGCAGCAGTATCTTGACGACCTGTTTTTGATCCACGATCTGATCGGAGATGACCGCGACAGACTCGACTACGTTGCGGCTGTAGACCGTTCGTCTTGGGTCGGAAACGTGGAATACGGCGGCTCTATCGACTTCTCGACCTTGTGTGCAAAGCGAAGACTGTTTACGGGTACGTTCGATGCGATCCAACAGGCACTCCCGGACACGGTTCTGAACGAGAACGATTTCCTGCGCATTCGCGAGCTGCTTGTGGAAAAGGGACTTGAGTCTCCTTGTTCGATGTGCTATGTTGAAGGATCTCGCGCAAAGCACGGCGTTTATGTTGAGCGATTCCTGCGCGATTATCTTGAAACGGATCCTGAGTGGAGACCACAGATTGCAGACTTTACCTCAACCACGCGGCTTGAGCAGACGCGCATTCAGCACCCGGAGGCGTATAAAGCGTACACGGATGCCATGAACAAGCTGTCGCAGAGAAAACCGAAAGAGGCATCTGTAAGAACCGACTACAAGGGCGAGATCCTCCGTGCGTTCAAGAACGACGGAAACGTCAACGCAAAGAACCTGATGGGCGGTATCCGATTCAACTCCTTCTCCGACTTTGAGATCATTCATGCGATCGATGTCATGCAGGTTCTGACGGATATGGCGCGTGTCGGCCTGCACGGTCAGTCTTACACGAAGCAGAAGGAATTTGCGGAAGCGTTCGGCAACACGGGTCTGAAGATCAATCTGTCTCTTGTCGCAAAGGACGTGGATGCAGACGGTCGCCTGATCTTCGACGAGGTCAACGGCATGAAGGAAGCGGAAGCGATGGATATCCGCGACAGATACTCCGAGAACGTCGGTACTGTCATCGTTGTATTCAACGAAGCACAGCTGCGCGCGGCTCTGGCGGATGAGCGCATCGACTTTGTTCTTCCGTTCCACAGATCGCAATGGAAGAAGTCGCAGTACACCATGATGGGACTTCCTGCCGAGACGAGAGACTTCACAAACATCCAGAACGACCGAATGAAGAATCCGAAAACAGGTCGCGCAAAGAAGGTTGAAGGCGGCAACATTATGCCGAATCAATACTGGGATCCTTCGCTTGACGGGCGCGGAAATGCACAGCTATATCTTGACTACATCAACGAAAACGATTACATCCCGAAGTTCGACTTTTTGCTTACAAAGCAGGACGGAAAGTGGGTTCTGCCGGAGGGCGCGGTCGGCGACGGATACTTCAAGCTGCTGATCGACTTCAAGATGTACGACAACGACGGAAACGGTGCGCCGCAGAGACCTGTCACGCCGGACTTCAACATGCCGTACATCACAAAGATGCTGGAAGACTACAAGGGCGGTCACGGATCTTTCCCGGTGGCGAATGATATCGTCGATACGTTCGTGCGCGAAAAGAAGGGCGGTCGTGTGAAGAATTCCGTGTCGAGGGTGGATGATCAGCATTATAAAGATGCTGTTGATCGAGGAGACATGGAGACGGCGCAGAAGATGGTCAATGAAGCGGCGGAAGCAAAAGGGTGGATTCCGGTGACAAGGTATCACCAGACAGGAGCAGAATTCACTAAGTTTTCTAACGAAAATCCGGATGCCGGACTGAATGATAGTGATACGCCAAACGGATTCTTTTTCAAAGAAAACGACCATGATATTGGTGTTGGAGGGGATTATGTAAAAACAGGACATGGCGGGAACATCCAGATGCCCGTTTTTCTGAAAATGGAAAACGTTCTAAGTTTCAAGAACAGAGACGATGCAAGAAGCTGGTATACAAAAAACGTTCCGGGATACAAGGAACTTCTGGAAAAATACGAAGAATATCAGGCGGAATACAAGAGACTCGACAATGAAAACACAGGAAAGATGTTCGAGGAACTTGAGAAACTTGATGAAAGCGGAGAGTATACCGCGAGCAAAGCGGATGCCATTATGAAGAAATACGATGCCGTTATCGACGATTGGATCGAAAAAACAAAAGACTATGAGACGGGTTTGAGATCCGAAATGAGAAAACTTCTGAACGACTTCTTTTTGAACGGCAACAGCGAGTACGATGCGATTGAACTTGAGGACGATGGACACAGATATATAGACGGGAAAAGAGAAGATGTACACACATATATCGTGTTCAAAAATACGCAGATCAAATCATCGAAACCGGTAACCTACGATGACAACGGCAATGTGATTCCGCTGTCGGAGAGATTCAAACGAAAAAACGATGACATTCGCCATTCTGTGTCGAGAGAAGATGCATCTGTAACGGAAGCAGAGACCGATCAGACGCTGCAGCAGATCAGAAACGATATTGCGGCAGATGAAGCAAGGTACCGCGAACTGTCAGACATTGTCATGAGCAATGAACGATTCAATGCAATGACACCGGACGAGCAGAACGCGATCCTTGATGAGATGCAGAACCTGCGTACACGGATCGACAACGCGAACCGGATCGTTCAGGACATGTCCTATGAGCAGGATGCAGGAGACGACGTGCCGATGCCGACGGACGAGGATGCGCCGCCGGAAAGAAGACGCGTGCAGGCGGAGTACGGCGAACCGGAAAACGTTGATGTCAGCGGAGAAGGGGAACCGAAGCTCACGCGAAAGATACTGCACAAAAACATCATGGACGGTATCAAAGAGAACTTCTCCGCGAGAGGGCTTGACCTTGACAAAGTGCTTTCCAGAGCGAAAAATCTGTCCACGTTTGCGACGGTAGACAACACACCGCAGCGCGTGATGGAAAAGGCTCTTGGCTACAAAGAAGGCAATGTGCTTGCCGACCTGACAGTCAATCAGACAGCGAAGAACGAAACAGAGGGTATCCGCTGGCTCAATCAATTCACAGACCAAAAGGACGGTGTACTTGCGCAGCTGTCAAAGAAGTACAACATCAAGCCCGGTTCGAAGGAATCTGCTGCAGCGCAGATGTATGCAGAAGGTTTTTATGTGGACAAGCACAACGAGATCGTCGAGTACGGCGACCGAGAGCTTGCCGCAGACTTCCCGGATGCACAGGTGCAGAAAAACATCAAAGGTCTTGCGAATGATCCAATCATCCGTCAGATTTACGATCAGACGCTGGATGCCATCAATGAATCCCGTGTGCGCAATGCGTATCCGGAGATCCAGAAGCTGGATAACTACTACCTGCACTTCCGCGCAATGGACGATACGTTTTCGAAGCTTGGCATCCCGTTCAATCCCAACGACATCCGCGCAAAGGACTTGCCGACGGACATCAACGGTGTCACGGCGGATCTGAAGCCGGGTCAGCCTTACTTTGCATCAGCGCAGCACAGACAAGGCAAGCGCACATCGTTTGACCTTCTCGGCGGTCTTGAAAAGTATTTGACTTCTGCAAAGAATCAGATCTATCACATCGATGACATCCAAACGCTGCGCGCGCTGCGAAACTATATCGCAGACATGTACGGACAGGCACACGGACTTGAGGGTCTTGATTCGCTCGATGAAGATGCAGCACAGGAGCGCATCAAGGAAGTATACGACGCTCATCTGTCCACGTTTGCAAAATTCCTCAACGAGGAAGCAAACATCATTGCAGGTAAGACATCTCTGATTGACCGCGGTCTGGAAGGCATGATCGGACGGCGCGGTATCACATTCCTCAACGACATCAACCGACAGGTCGGTGCAAACATGGTCGGATGGAATATCTCATCGTCATTGACAAACTTCTTGGCACCTGTACAGGCATTAGCGAAAACGAATAAGCTGGCATTTATCAAAGGCTTTGCGCAGACGGTTGAGAACAGACTGAAATCGATCACGGGCAACGGTGACGATTTCGCACAGAATTCCGATGTCATTGTGCGTAGAAAGGGAGCAGACCGTTTCCATCGCACGGCATGGCAGAAGATGTCTGATCCGGGATACCTGCTCATGGGTATGGTCGACGATATCTCAACGGAGATCATCGCACGCGCAAAGTACAATGAGCTGACGGCAAAGGGCATGGATGCGGAGACTGCCAACCGCGAGACGGACAAGTGGGTGTCGCGGCTGATGGGCGACAGATCACTCGGTCAGATGCCGCAGATCTTCAATTCCAAAATGCTGGGGCTGATTACAAAATTCCAGCTTGAAGTTCGAAATCAGCTTGACTCGCAATTCTATGATACCATCAAAGAAGCGCAGGCGGATTATGAGGAGATCGGCGACAAGACAAAGCGAAATGCAAAGGTCGCAGCAAAGGTGACGGCAACGATTGCAGAGCTTGCGCTGGCACAGCACGTTTTCGGACAGGTATTTGAGTCGATTGCAGGATACAATCCCGCGTTTGACATCATCGAGGTCATTGCAACGGTGCTTGGTCTTGACGATGATGAGGAGAGCGAAGATACCGTACTCGACAACATCGAGCAGGGTGTACTGGCTCTGATCGAAGACATGCCGTACTCGTCTGTTATCATGGACGGCGGTCGAATTCCGATCAGCTCTGCGCTCCCGATCAGCGAGATTGTGACGGGCGAGGATCAGTACGGAAACGAAGTGAACAGACTGAAAACGGCTGCGGAGGCTGTGCCGTACTATGTGTTACCGAGCGGATACGGACAGGTAAAGAAAACCGCGCAAGGTCTTGCGATGTTTGGCGGCGACAAGCCTGTAACCGGATCCTATACCGAATCCGGAAATCTTCGTTTCCCTGTCGAAGCAACACCGGGAAACATTGCACAGGCTGCAGTATTCGGTCAATGGGCAAGCGATAACGCAAACGACTATTTCGATAACGAGCGATCCCCGATCAGCGAAAGACAGGCGCTGGGATATGCGGAATCCGGACTTGAATGGCGCGACTATCAGAAGTACAAAGCGCAGATCACAAAGCTACAGAAGGATGCCGACAAGGTTTCCGCGATCAAGGAACTTGATATCAAAGAAGACGCAAAAGAAGCGCTGTACAGATCTCTGGTCGCATCAGCGGTCAAGGATGAGAACGGAAACATCATCGGATCGAGCGAGGATGATCGTATTTCTGCTCTGTACGGAGCTGGACTTGGTTTTGAGGATTTCCTTGATATCAAGGCGGAACAATCTGCGCTCAATGCTGATAAGGCGCTTTCGGCAGGGCAGCGCGCAACACGCTTTTACGCATGGACAGCGCGTATGGGATACACCGACGAGCAGCGCGACGTTATTACGGATCAATTCACCTTCTCATCCGGATTCAAAGTACAGCCGCAGACATACGAAAAGCTGGTTGCGGCAGGCGTGACCGGTGACAATGCAGTCAAGGTTACGGATGCGCTGACCGGGACCAGCCGTACCATTGACAAGATCAATGCGATCTGGTCAACGGGACTCACAGGTGCACAGCTCGATTCTGCGGTCAAGGCTGTGGTGACAGAGAAGTGGTATGACAGATACCGCGCAGTCATCGATGCGAACGTACCTCTGGATGTGCTGACATGGGTACTGGACAATGCAGACACCGATGATAACGACAGCATTTCCAATGAGGAGCGAACGCTGATTTTGTCGCAGCTTGCGATGTCGCGCAAAGAGCTTTCCGCGCTGTGGATCGCGTCCGGCGGTTCCGCAAAATCGGATCCGTGGGGTACAGGAAGCGGGAATGCGGCAGGCGGAATCAAGATGCCGGTGGTGAAAATGCCGGAGATCAAGATGCCGAAGATCGATTTCAGCGTACCGCACTTCGGGTTTGAAATTGGAGGCTGATATGGACACAAACGGAGCAAACGCGGCGGCGCTTGATGAAGCGATCAAGCACATCCGCCGACTGAAACAGATCGTTGCAATGCAGCGCACGGGAGTACTGTGCGCTGCGGCGGCGGTCGCAATTACGATTATTATCAACACAAGGGCAGTAAAACGGAGGTAAAACAATGCTGTCAAAAGAGGACGTTGTCCGCGCATTACGCACACCATACAAAAAGCCGCTGGAGCTTGCGTTTGAATACGTGAGTCTGACGCGGCGGGAGCGGCTCTGTATTGAGTCTGTCTATGTGGACGGGCTGACCGAGGAGCAGGCTGCCGAGGAGATGGAGGTCAGCCGGGACTACGTTGCAAAGCACAAACGCCGGGCGCTGCAGAAGCTGGCGCAGGCGTGGGACGGACTTGAGATCTACAAGATCTTGACCGACTACAAATAAACTACAAAAACGAGACGATCTGTCAATGGAGGATCGCCTCGTTTTTTGCTATAATAGACTCATCGGGAAGGGTGCGCACCGAGACCGAAATAAAAAACATTATAAGGAGAATCTATTATGGCAGAATATGCAACAAAAGGTGTGGCAGGCACGGGTCTCGGTCTTGGCATTGCAGGTACGGCACTCGGTCTGCTCGGCGGCTTGGGCGGAAATAGCGGCGGCGGACTTGGCGGTCTGATCGGCGGTCTGCTCGGCGGCAATCAGAATCCGAACATGGGTCTGGCGGACTACGCTGTCCTTGCACACGCGATCGGCAGCGGATTTGGCGGCTACGGTATGTACAACAGCGGATGCGGTTGTGCGCCTGTATGCAACGAGGATCATCATGTCAACCGCTATGAGGCGGGCAAGGATGCGCGTATTGCGGAGCTGGAGACCGAGGTGAAGCTCAGAGATGCGAACACATTTACCATGGGCGAAATGAATCTTATGAGAAACTACGTTGACGGTCAGTTCCGTGAGATCCGCGACTCTCTGTGCGGTCAGGCGGTCATCAACCAGAAGACGGCTGACAGCTTTGAGCGCGTCCACGACGATCTGATGTGCGTCAAGGGTGATCTCGAGGGCAAGATCGCGGCTGAACGTGCGGCACGCTGCTGCGGTGACAATGCGATCGTAACATACGCAAATGCGACCTTCTACCCGAAGATGGTTGCGGATGTCACGGTCGGCACTACGACCACGGCGCAGATGCTTTACAATCCCGTACCGGGATGCGGCTGCTGCGGATGCGGTAACTGAAGAACGCGGAGGGCGGGAAACCGTCCTCCGGTGATCACAACAACAGGAGGTTTATATGGTATCCACAGCACAGGTACAGCGCGGTATTCAGCGGTTCCTTGAGAACGATCTGATCCCGAAGGTTCCGGGATGGCAGGGTGTCGTTTTGGGCGCTGCCGCAGGAATTGCACTATCGAGGATGGGAGAACTTGTAAAGACGCTCGGCGACATTCCGATCATCAAGATGCTCGGCGTGATCGATCCGGGCGGCGGCATCGATATCGAAGTGCTGCGAGAAGAATTTATCAAGCAGGCGCGCCGCGTGGGAGCGATCAGAATCGATCTCTCACCGCTGGGTGAAATCTCGCTGGGTGAAGCGGATATCAGCCGCCTGTATGAGTACATTATTACATCATAAGGAGTGATTATATGCAAGCAAAGGAAAAGATCATCGCCGAGATGTTTGACACCATCGAGGACGAATTCAAGGATGCGGAAGCTCACATCATGTATGCGATCGATGCTCGCGACGACGGAGACATGGAAGTGATGCAGATGCACAAGCAGGATGCACAGACACGCATTGAGGAGCTGCGCCGCTGGTGCGACACAGCAAAGAAGAAGTTCGGCGAAGGCGGTGTCGGTGAGATCATGTGCAAAGCATTCGGAAAGCGGCGTGACATGCTGACCGAGAAGATGAAGAAGATCGACGAGAAGTGAAAATGAGTTTTCTTGTGAAAATTCGTGGATTTTTCGTGGATTGAAAAACAAAAAGTGCCTGTTTTCAGGCACTTTTTGACTTTTGGTGGATCCGGAGGGAAACGACTTCGGGTTTTACGCAATTTCATGGAATTTAAAAAACCTTGATATTACGGGCTTTTTTGGAATTCGATGCTGTGCGATTTCATGCGAAAATAGTGAAATTTAAAATAATTCGTGGATTTTTCGTGGATTTTTTGGAGGTGAATTCAGCGGATTTTATCGAGGATTGAGACGGCTCGTTCTTCTTCGCGGGGGTACAGATGCGCGTATGTATTCCATGTTTGCTCGACCTTGCTGTGACCGAGGCGGCGGGCGATCTCCTGTATGTTGATGCCTTCATTTACGAGCAAAGAAGCATGCGTGTGACGGAAATCGTGGATGCGGATATGCGGGAGACCTGCGGCTTCTGCGTACGCGGTGTTCTTCTTTTCGATCGTCGTATCGCGCAGCGGTTCTTCTCCTCCGCACACGCGATAGTTATCAGAAAAACGTCTGATGGTCATCTGACGCGCTTTGTGTTCTGTCAGTATGTCGAGCAGGGGGCGCGGCATTTGCAGGTCACGATACGATGACTTGTTCTTCGGCGGTGTCTCTACGTCATCGCCTTTGACCTTCTGGCTGATGCTCCGTCTGATGTGCATGATATTGCCTTCGAGGTCAGACCATTTGAGCGCGTTGATTTCTCCCTTTCTGGCGCCGGTATAGAATGCAATCGAGAAGAACACATACATGCCCCACTCGATCATGGTATCACGTTCGATGGCGCTTGCCTTTGCGGCATCGGAGAAGCGCAGATACTGATCGGGCGTATAGTAGTGCAGGGTGTCCTGCGGTTTCTCGAAATACACGTCGCGGAAATTGCCGATCTGATCGAG
Source organism: Eubacteriales bacterium (assembly GCA_045650025.1). Taxonomy (GTDB): domain Bacteria; phylum Bacillota; class Clostridia; order Oscillospirales; family CAG-272; genus SVQP01. The sequence continues at coordinate 5,928 of JAZRQR010000066.1, read as the reverse complement.
CGGATTCTTTGGAAGGTATCCGCGCTTGACGGCGAACTTGAGCATCGTGTTCAACTCCTGATACTGCTTCTGTTTCGTCGATGTTTTGGTGTCCTGCTTGGAGATGGTTGTCTTCCAGCGGGAGAGGGTCTTGACATCAAGGTCGGAGAGGAACACTTTCCCGAGGTGCGGAAGTACGCAATGCTCAAGTGTGCGCCTGACCTTATCATAGGTGGTTTCTCTGACGGCGGTTCTCTTGTCTTGCATATACTCGTCGTACAGCATATGCACGGTCGTCTTTGTATCGGCGGGGGCGGAGACTTCTGCGAGGAGCTTTGCTTCAAGGCTCTGCGCTTCTGCCTTACCGTATGCGGCGCGCTCGATCTTTTTGTGACTTCCGTCTGTGTCTGTGTAATTGACGATGACGCGGTAGCCTTGCAGACCGTTTTTCCTCTTGTCTGTTTTCAGTATCGGCATATCGGATCACCATCACGTGTTGAGCTTGACGAGCTGCTCGATGTGTGCCTGATAATACTTATGCAGGGCAAGCAGCTCGTCCTTGTGCTGCAGCTCGGTCTTGAGCAGATCCATCTCGGCTGTCAGAGCGGCGACCTTCGTCTTCAGCATTTCGTTTTCGGCGGCGGCAAGGTCGCGCTGTGCCTCAAGGACGTTCGCGGTCTCCTGCACCTCAACGAGCTTTTCCGTCGCGACGACAGCCTTTGTATCGGCAAGGATGTCATCGAGAGAGCCGCCGAGACAGACAACAATGCGGTGCAGCGTGTCAATCGTGGGGTTTTCGGTAGCGCCGGAGAGGATACGGGTGACGGTGCGTTCGGGCAAACCTGTCTCTTCCGCGATCATGTTTGCGGTCTTTCCTGTCTTTTTCTTCAATTCCTTGAGGTTATCAAGCCACATATTTATGCCCATCCTTTGATAAATTTGGTATGTCATTATGACAAAATTGAGAATTGCAAAACCATTTACAATCTGATACAATGATATCACAAACAACGGGCGGTTGTCAATAACAAAATTACAAAGGAGCGGCAAAGATGGATAAAATGAGCGAAACACGTGAAAAAGACCGGGCGGCGGTGGAGCTGATGCTCGGCGGGGCAGATGAATTTCAGATACGGGTGATCCGCATTTTCTGCGAGCGGATCATGCTGCTGGGCGGAGAGAGTGACAGAGGAGGTGCGGCTGATGCATGACACCATCATTGCCATGATCCTGCGGGTGCTGGGTGGAAAGTCAATTGATGAGCTGCGGGCGATCTACACATATGCGCTGCATCTGCACCTGTAAAAAAGAAAGACGGTCAATGACCGTCTTTTTTTATGTCCCATCTTACGATGTGGGATACCCGCTTTTTTAAGGCTCAACTTACGGTATGAGCTGACCGCTTTTTTAAGTCCCGACTTAACGGCTCGGGATATCCGCTTTTAGTCATCCTTCTTGGATTTACCGAATCCGTAACCGCCTGCGAAGGACACGGCGGCGGTCAGAAGTGTTTTGATGATATCCGACATGGCGGTAATATCAAAACTGCGGAGAAGAACGATCACCGCGATAATACCCATCATGACAAGAGCGACGACTGCAATCTTGAAGATCAGAGCAAGCGTTGCGAGCTTTACTTTGGAATCAAGCATATGATCGATGTTTTCGGGGGTCATTTTTTCGGTAATCGGATTGGACGTTGATTGAGACATAAACGCCGCTACGACATGTTCCGCGAAGATCGCCGGTGAATCGTCAGAGGCATCGGGAACCTCGGGAACATATGCCTCATTTCTTTCTTTGTCTTCCAAGAGAAGCACCTCCCTTTCTGATATGTTTCGGGGATGTGTAATCGGAAAACATATTCTGAAAATCCCGATAGATGTCTCTGGACATATCATCGAGAGACAGACTGAGAGAGAGGGATTCAGAGAAGATGAGCGCGGAAAGCTGTTTCTTCGCCTGTGCGCGTTTTCCGGCTGTCGTGACGGAATCGCGCGAATATTTGATACCTTGCATTTTGGATCCTCCTTTCACCCACAAAGAAGATACCCCTGATATAATATGATCGTACTGACGGATCATGATTATACCGTTATAGAAATTATAACATACCACAAGTGGGAAGTCAAGCAGAAATTGTAAATTCAGCAAAGAAAAAAGACACCTCACTCGGTGTCTTTTTCTTTTTTCTCGGATTCGTTCCATGCTTGCTCAAATGCTGCCCAGCCTTCGTCGCTCATAAGTGAGAGGGCGTAGAAGACACGCTTCTTGAACTCGTTCGGGTCGGACTGGATCTTTGCGGCAAGCTCTGCAAACCGTTCCGCTTCGCTCGGCTTGTGGAACATCTCTCCTTCGCCCGTCTCCATCCAGATCGGATCGACACCGTACACGGAGCAGATGTGATCGATGAGCAATTCGTTTGGCGTAACCGTGCCAGCCGTTCTCTCAATATTTGCAATAACATCGCGACTGACTCCGAGTCTTTTTCCGAATTCGGGTTGAGAAAGACCGAGCTGTTTGCGGACACTCTTGATGCGATCGTTGATAGAAATCGCAATCACCTCCTAACGTGTTATATTATACCACACGTAAAACGTGTTGTCAACATGAAAAACGAAATATAAATAAAATAAAATTTCGCAAAACGTGTTGACAACATGAAAAAAGTGTGTTATAATGGTGTCACCAACACGAAGAGAGTGTTTAAGACGTGGTGAGACCACAAAAGAAAGGATGGGCGAAAGAGATGACAACAGGGACTCCGGAAAAATGCTGCCAAGAAAACGAGTACGGAAGACTGCAAGCGGAATACCAGAAGACAGTAGATGCGTACAGAGTGATTCTGATGTATGCGCAGGCGAACGAAGAAGTAACCGGGAAGCAGTCTGACGAGTTTACACACGCTGTATTCAAGGCTCGCCGCGAGATGGATGCAGCGAGAGGGGAACTCAACGAATACAGGAGAAAGTTTATCAGCTCATTATGGTAAGGAGGAACGAAACATGACGATTAAAACATTGGTGATTATCCTTGAGCTGCTGACCGAGCGCGTTGATGAGCTGGAGGCAAAACGCGACCGGGCGCAGGACGAGATGTGCGAAGCACGGTGCGACGAGGACAGCGAGTTACGTTATGTACGTGCGATGACGGAGGAGTACGAGTTCGCGCACAAAAAATGGTGCGAGGCGAAGGAAGCGCTTGAAGAATTCGAGGCGCACGACTTCAGATGAGGAGGGATGAGCCGTGACGAGAAACAACAAACAGTATCTTCTGGCACTCATGATCTCCGACATCGACGACAAGAAGGCTTGTCTGCGGGCGCTGGAGGACGAGTTCCGCGAGGCAAGGAACGCCGGGCAGCACACAGAAGCCGGTGAAATTGCGGTCGTGATAAATCGAATGAAGAAGTCTCTGAAGGCTGCAGAAGCAGCTATGGAAGATCTGATCGGTGTGGAAACCGACGATCATTAAAAAGGGGGAATGAGAATGGAAGCAAGAAAGATCGAGTTTGAAGGCAAGATCAACAAAAAGCACGCGAAGAAGCTGATTAAAGAAGATCAGGAGATGATCAATAAAGCGCTTGAGGTGGAAGGGTTCGTAATCAGAGATCTGAAAAGAGCTCTGCCGGCGATCGAAGCGCTTGTCGGGTTCGGGCTGCTTACGGTTGACGAGGCGGTTGAGATGAGTCTTCATATCAAGAACGCGCTGTCAGTATTCGGAAAGCGGGACGATGAGGAAACCGCGAAACGAGTCGCGGACTTCGGGGCAAAGCGTATCGCGGAAAAGATCGGCGGCAAAGTGGTAGAAGGAGGTGAAGAAAATGCTGAAGGTTGAGAAGATGGAGCAGATCCTCGATGAGATGGACCTGATGACCGAGGAAAAGCAGGAACTGTACGCTAACATGATGATGCAGTTCGCACCTGTATGGAACAGCGGCTTTGAGGCGGGATTCCGTGCGGGTCTTGCGAGAGCGGAACAGGCGGGTGCGGAATAAGGTGGGCAGACCGCCGTTCCGAAGACAACACAAAATATTGCTCCTGCCCGGATGCGGTGAAATCAAGATGCATCTTACCGCGTATCGACCATGTGAGGTACGCGGCGGACACCTCCTTTCATAGTATCCGTCCGGCTTCGGTTGGACGGCGGGCGAGGGTGGCAGGTCGGGGACAGGTTTGGGAGATGCCTGTGTACCGAAACCGTCACCGCGTCCGGGTGGGAGCAATCAAACGATGGGAGGAATCAACATGGAAAATGTCAGGATACCGCCGCTTGTCAGCATCAGACGTGCGCTGGAAATCTACTGCGACCGGGATTCACTCGGAAACGCCGAGATCAAAGAGTTATTCGGGTGCTGCGATGCAACGGCGATCAAGCTGAAGCGCATGGCGCGCGCTGTCATGGAAAAAGAAGGGGTTATGCCTCGCACCAGCTCATGCGTATGCACGGACTGTGCATTTCGCGCGTGGGGCATGGACGTGGAAGCGATGGAACGCAAGGTGCGCCGTGCGGAACGTCTGAAGCTGAACACAAAGGAGGCGGGGGTATGACGTACGGAGATGCGCTGGTTGCGCTTGACACCGGGATGCAGGTACGATTCCGCGGGATTCCCGTCATTGTCGCGGGTGTTGAGATCAAGCGCATGGCGCGGATCGACAACGACGGGCGCATGTACTGCGTTGGGAATCGCTTTTATTCCTGCCGTCTTCTTGAGGCGGGAAAATCGGGCGGTCACATCTATGAGGGACGGCTGGAGGAGATGATGTCCGAAGCGGAATATCTTGAAACCATCAAGGAGGGTGAGCAGAATGGAAACACGTGAACGATTCGGGATCCTGATCCGTCCCACGGGGCGCATGGAGACCGTGCAGATCGGATTTGACGGCGGCAGTCAGACGATCCTTGACGCGCTGGTCGAGCATTTCGACGGTCAGATCGAATGGGCGCGGACATCGGACGGATACGCCTACATCACGCGAGAGGGCGCATTTGATGACGGTCTTGCGAAGAACGAAGCTGCCGCATGGTTTGCAAACATCTCGCTGTTCGGGGATGTGCTTGTTTTGCCGAAGGGCGACGGAGGACGGTGCCGTGTCGGGTATTGGTCGATGCCGGAAGCATACCGACGCGCTGTCTGGATGCGGATCCAATGGGAGCGTGAGTGCGAATATCGCGCGAATCCGGAGAAGTACAACATCCGATACAAGCCGAACACATTGCAGGCGTAAAATCAATCATCTACAACAATTATTACACATACGGAGGGAATCATCATGAAAAACGTTATCATTTTCGAAGCAGAATACACCGAGGTCGCGCCGAAGCTGGAGGTCAAGCATGTTGACGCTGCGCAGCTGGATGCATCCATCTTTGCCAAGATGGACTGGGAGATCGACTCGATCATGCGCGAGATCAACGGGTAAAAAGAAAAGGGGCTTACGGCATTTCTGCTGTAAGCCCGTCGTCAAAGGTGGGTGATCCTTGATGACAATTATATTATAACAGATTACATTTGATTTTGCAATGGGGTATTTGAAAATTTATGAAATATATCAATCAAATCGGAAAAGAAGGCAAGCTGACCGTGCGGAAAAATGAGGATCGCGGAAAGACAGAGCGTTTGATGCTCAAGGACTCAAGTCTGCATCAAGCGTATGTCTGTCTGCATTGCGAGAAAAAGAAATGCATCGGTACGGCGAAGTGCTTCGGAGAGGAGGCGGCGCGGCATGGCAAAGACGGCAGCGGTTCCGGCGTGGACAGATGAGGAGATCATCCTGCACTACCGTCAAGCAGCGGACAAGCACGGCATCATTGAGATCCTTGCCGATCTGAACGCGGTGAGCAAAGAGCGCATCCGGGCGATTCTGAAGCGCGGCGGGATCAATCCGCCGACGAAGCGCACGAAGAAAAAGACAGTATACAAAGCGAACCACTATTATTATGAGGCGA
>JAZRQR010000065.1:0-18379 GCA_045650025.1 Eubacteriales bacterium | reverse complement strand
GGTAGGCATCAGCGCCTCCAGGAAATACTTAAGGTTGCCCCAAAGCGTTTCGTGATCCACGCCCTCGTACGCCTTGAACAGCTCGTCCAGCTTTGCCATTCTTTCAGGCTCCCAGCCGGGAAATGACATATTGTACTTCTCGGTAAAGTCGAGAATGTACTTTGCCATGGCGTTGTAATCGTCCTGAATCATGTTCTTCTCGTAGAACAGCGCGGTCGAGCCGTCGCCTACGGGGTGGAACAGATTGGAGCGCGTCCAGTCAAAGATGGGCATAAAGTTGTAGCAGATGACCTTAACACCGAACTTGGAAAGGTTACGGATGGTTGTCTTGTAGTTTTCAATATATGCATCGCGGGTGGGCAGACCGATCTTGATGTCATCATGTACGTTGACCGATTCGACAACGTCCATATTAAATCCATATTCATCCAGCTGACGCTTGACCTCGGCAATTTCGTGGATCTCCCAAACCTCGCCGGGCATCTTGTGGTGAAGTGCCCAAACGATGCCGGTTACACCCGGAATCTGCTTGATGTCGGATAGCTTGATACGGTCGTTGCCTTCTCCGTACCAGCGAAATGTCATTTGCATTGGCATGATCTTCCTCCTTGAATTTGCAGCGTCGTGTTCTTTGCGCGCCATAGCGGCAAATCGACGATTATCACTTATAGTATAACATATTTTCGCCGAAATTGCAATAAGTATTTTGCCGATTGGCAGAATTTGTCAGCAAGAAAGACGTTGTAACTTTGTGGGAGATTTGAGCAAAGATTCTTGATTTGTGGGGATAAATATGGTATACTTATGTATACAACGATTACACGGAGAAAATCATGGTTGATTACGGACTGAAACATAAAGTCGCGCTTATCACGGGCGCGAATAATCCTTGGGGCATTGGCGCGGCAACTGCGCTGGCGTTTGCCCGTGAGGGGGCTAAGGTGGTGTTGGTCTACAAGAAGGTAGAAAGACCCTTTGACCCCGTTAAAACCGACCGCCACGGAGTGGACCGATACTACAGCGCAAATGCAGGGGACGCCTCTGCGGTAGAGGCGAAGCTGGCAGAAATGCACGCCGATTATCTGATCCTGGAGAGCGATATTTCCAATGAGGCGCGCGTCCGGGAGATCTATGCCGCTGCTATTGCCAGATTCGGGCAGGTGGATATTCTGGTCAATAATGCCGCAACGGATGACGAAAACGGCTTTGATACCATTGAGAAGATCACGCAAGAGGTCATTGACGATACCTTTGCGGTCAACGTGCGCGGCAGCCTGCTGATGACGCGAGAGTTCTTGAAGCACCGAAAGGACTATGGTAGGATCATCCATATCTCGACCGATGCGGCGCAGACGTTTGCGGGGCAGATCACCTATGGCGCAAGCAAGGCAACGCTGGAAGCGCTGACACGCAGCATAGCGCTTGAGGTTGCGCCGTACGGCATCACGGTCAACTGCATCGCCCCGGGACCCACGCAGACGGGATGGATCGACGAGGATTTCGAAAAGCTCGTCGTGCCGCTGATCCCTATGGGCAAGCTGATCTCTCCCGAAGACATTGCCGCGAGCATCTTGTTCCTTGCAAGCAAGCAGGCAAGTATGATCACAGGACAGGTCATTAAGGTGTCCGGCGGCAAAGCATTGTAAACGAATGGTATAATTATCAACAAAGGAGTGATATTTATGGGCAAAATTCTGAAATATGGACTGTCATGGATCCTGGTGCTTGCGGTACTGATCCCCGTGATCGGCATCCACGCAAGCGCAACCGAGGTTGCGTACGCAAGCAACGAGGGGTACATATACAACTGGGGAACCAGAGGAGAACAGGCAACGTATCTGTCTGCGGGCGCTAAGGCATTTTACCAGATGAACGGAGCTTCGTATGAAATTCTGTCAACCTATGCGGGCGGTACGGGTCAATCCGATGCGCCGCGCAGCGAGCTGTACAAGCAGCTCCAGACGCTGATGGCAAGCGCACACACCTTTGTCAACGATTACAACGCGACCAGAGATCTGTTCAAGTACACCGACTGTGAGAACGGTGGCGGCAAGATCTCCTCCTTCTACTCAGGCAATGCGATCGGCCCCTCCTGGGACGGCGGCTGGAATCGCGAGCACACCTGGCCCAACAGTAAGGGACTGAGCGGCAGCGATGAGGACGATCTGATGATGCTGCGTCCCACCTCGGTCAGCGAGAACTCCTCCCGTGGCAATACGGCGTACGGGCAGAGCAGCGGCTACTATCATCCCAACAGCGAGTCCAACGGCGAGTACGATCTGCGTGGTGACGTAGCGCGTATTTTCCTGTACGTTTACGTGCGCTGGGGCAACCAGACCTATGCATGGGGACAAAGCGGCGTGATGGAGAGCGTAGAGGTGCTGCTGGAGTGGATGGAGGCAGACCCCGTAGATACCTGGGAGCTTGGCAGAAACGACTCGGTGGAATCCATCACCGGCACGCGTAACGTGTTCGTGGATTATCCCGAGCTTGCATTCCTACTCTTTGGTCAGGAGATTCCCGCGGATATGACCACGCCCTCCGCCGGTGACGGCAAGGATTGCGGACATAACAATCTGGATGCAGGCGTTGTCATGCAGCCCACCTGCGTCAGTAAGGGATATACGCTTTACTCCTGCATGACCGAGGGCTGCGACTATAGTTTCCGCAACGACATTACCGCACCTTACGGACACAGCTATTCATCGGTTGTTACCGCCCCCACCTGCACGCAGCTGGGCTATACGACCTATACCTGCACGGTGTGTCAGAGCAGCTACGTGGGTGACAACGTGCCCACCATTGCGCACGATTACCAAGGCGACGTATGCGTTTTTTGCGGTGCTGAGAAGAGTAGCAATGCCGAGATCTCGCTCAGCTTTGCGGACGAGGCAAACCGTACCTATATTTCCGGCACGCAACAGATCTGGGGAAGAGATGATCTTGTCGTCACCAACGACAAGGCAGGCGCTACCTCGGACGTTGCAAGCTACGTCAACCCCGTCAGATTTTATTCCGGCTCCGCGATCACGGTCAAGACAAGCGGAAACATCACAAAGATCGTATTCGATTGCAATTCCTCCTCGTACGCGTCTGTGCTGCAAAAATCCATTGGCTCCGCTGCCATCGTGAGCGCAGATAAGGTCACGGTCGAGCTGGACGGAAGCAGTAATACCTTTGCGGTTGCCAGACTGACCGCGCAGGTCAGAATGGATGCGATCACCGTGTTCTGCGCACCCGCAGGGCAGTCGTGTCCGCATACCAATGTTGCAACAGATCCCGCCGTTGCACCCACCTGCACGGCAACGGGTCTTACCGAGGGCAAGCACTGTGCCGATTGCAATGCAACAATTACCGTACAGCAAACGGTTGCCGCACTCGGTCACACCGAGCAGAGCGTTCCCGGTAAGGATGCAACCTGCACCGAGTCGGGCTTGACCAACGGGAAAACGTGTACCGCTTGCGGCACGGTTACCGTGGCACAACAAATCATTCCTGCAAAGGGACATGCGTACGGTGCGTGGATGGTGGTAAAGCCCGCAACCGCAACCGAGGACGGTGCGCAGGAAAAGACTTGCGCCTGCGGTGATAAGGTCACCGAAGTCATCCCCGCAACCGGTGAGGAAACGACAGAAGTGCCTGAGACAACCGCACCCGTGATCACCACACCCGAAGTGACCACACCCGAGGAAGAAACCGCGACCGAGGTCACGACGGAGGAAACCCAAACGACCGCCCCCGAAGAGGAGACCACCCCCACCAAGACGACCACAGCCGAAGAGAGCACCGCAGAGCAAGAGCAGAGCAGCTGCTCGGGTATTCTGCATGCAGGCACGCTTGCATTGGTCGCGATGATGGCGATGGCGTTGGCGGTAAAGAAGAGGGAAGATTAATTTCATACCGATCAAAAAGCCCCCGAGCGAGGTTGTTCGCTCGGGGGCTACGTAATATACTTGTGTAATCAGGCACCGCCCCAGAATACGATACCGATCAGACCCAGCGCCATGGTGGCGCAACCGACCCAATTGAGTACCGAAAGGCGCTCCTTGAGAATGATCGCAGAGCAAACAACGCTAAAGAACAGCACGCCTGCATTGTCAAAGGTAAAGAGCAGGGTGGTATTGATGCCGTTGTTGATCAGCGTGGCAAGGAGAATGATCGCGGACGAGGTGCAAAGGGAGCAGAGCATCAAAAGCAGGAAGGAGCTGCGCGATTGCTTGAAATCGGAAAGAAACTTCTTTTTGCGATTGCACAATCCCAGAACAAAATTGATCAGTCCCGACATGCCGAACGTGCAGATGATCAGCTCGTTTTTGGAGGCAGCGGTGATCTCATACGTGCCCTGATGCGCAAGAATGGCGCCGTACAAGCCGTTGGTGATAAAGAGGATCAGGCAAAAGATCCAGAACTTCCCGTTGCCGGAGAAAAAGCCCTCGCCCTTCTTTTTGCTGACCAGAAAGACCGATGCCACGATCACAGCAACGAACAACCAGCCAAGCGGCTTGAGCTTGTCGCCGTAAGCGTAAGAAATGAATGCAGGCAGCAGAATACCACCCGAAAGCATCAGCGACATCTGAATGGAATACGGGCCGCATTCGGATGCCTTGACCATGGCGTAATTATAAAGCGCAAGGATGAGACTGTTGGCAATACCCATGACAACAATCTGCCAATTCCAATGAAAGGGAAGAGAGAAGAGCGCAAAGCCAAATGCGGCAAGCGCGGTGATCAGACCGCTGACCACGGAAAATACAGGCGAGGTCGCCTCGGGATCTCCGGGATATTTCTTGGCGTATAGCTTGCAGAAAAAGGACTGGCCCGTGTAGATCGAGACCAGCAGCAGGGTCAGCAAAAATTCAATAAAATTCATCGTTACCTCATATATGTGCAGTTGCGTTCGGTTGTGCTTGAACTCGACACCCATTATACCATATCGCTCACCGTTTTGCAAGTGTGTCCTGCGCGATTCCCAAGGATTTTTTGTCATTTGCTAAAATAATCGTCCGCCAAGTGCCGGCAAAAGTGGGAAAAATAATTGTCGCATCGCGCATTATTTGCGTGAATCGTGTTGTGATTTGGAAGATTTTGTGCTATACTTATTTTGTATCAAACTATGCAAGGGAGGCAAAGCACATGAATAACGTACAAGCGTTTAAAGAGGCAAAGTATGGGCTCATGCTGCATTTCGGACTTTACTCGCTCCTGGGCGGGCATTACAAGGGGCAGAAGGGGCCCAATTATGCCGAATGGATACAGTGCAAGCATCAAATATCCGTCAAAGAGATGCGCGAGCTTGCAAGCATCTTCCGACCCATCTATTTTGATGCGGACGAAATCTGCAGCTTTGCCAAAAACTGCGGCATGAAATATATTGTCATCACCGCCAAGCATCACGAGGGCTTTGCGCTCTTTGCGTCCAAGGTGGATGATTTCAACGTGTGTGATGCAACGCCTTTCGGGCGCGATATTCTCAAGGAATTGGCAGAGAGCTGCCGCAAATACGGCTTGAAATTGGGTGTTTACTATTCGCAATGCATTGACTGGAATGAGCCGGATGGTGGCGGATATACGGTAGATCCCAAAGGCGCGGCGGGCGTCTCCTGGGAAAACTCCTGGGATTTTCCGGACAAGGACAAAAAGGATTTCTCGCGCGTGTTTGAGCGGAAGATGCTGCCGCAGATCAAAGAGATCATGAGCAATTATGGCGAGATCTTTTTGGCGTGGTTTGATATGCCGCTGGATTCTACACCCGAGCAAAGTAAGCGAATCTATGCCGCAGTAAAGGAATTACAGCCGGATTGCCTGGTCAATTCCAGATTGGGCAACGGCGTGTTTGATTACGTGTCGTTGGGGGATAACGAGATCCCCGATGAGATCCCCACGGACGTTTCCGCGGATTACAATTCCATTTGGGGATTCAAGCCTAGTCCTTACGGACTCTACGAATCCGCATGCACGCTTAATTGCTCGTGGGGATATTCCACGGTAGCAGAGGATTGGCGCACCCCCGAGGAGATCGCGCAAACCAGACTGAAATTGGAAAAGCTGGGCGTCAATTATCTGATCAACGTAGGCCCCGATTGGCTGGGCAGAATCCCATATCAAGCCAAGGTGATCCTGGAAAAGGCTGCTGATTGCTACGAAAAAACGAAGAACGGGTTATGATAAGATAAAATGGCTATTTCCGCACTCGGAGGTGTCAACATGAAACAAACTATATGGCTTTCCAAAGCTACAAAATATCTATGCGGCTTGCTGCTGGTTGGCTTGCTGCTGGGGGCTGCAGCGGCAATGTCGCTGTGGGTATCTGCCTATGAGGAGGATGCTTCTGAGCTTCTCCTTCGCTACGACGATCGCTATGACGTGGCGGGTAAAACTATAGAAATCATTGACGCGGGAACACCCACGTCGTATCAGGTTGGTTACGGTGTGGCGGACGGCACGCTTGACCAGGCGGTGATCATGCTGTCGGGGGACAAGCTGATCGCAACCGGCATTGGTACGGCATACGTGCGCATCGATGACGTGGTATACGAGATTCAGGTTACCGCCGCACCCATCAGCTTGATCTTGCTGATTGGACAGAGCAACATGCGCGGCAGCGAGGGCAATGCAGATCAAAGCATTGTTTGCCCCGACGGTATGGTATACGCGACCTTTGGCGATGAACGCGGCGACGCCGAGGGCATCATGAACGTAGGGAATGCCACCAACTTTGCCGCAAGTGCGCTGGCGGGCACGTATAGTACCGTCAACGTCAATGGAACGACCGATAATCTGAGCTATTATCCACTCAACTCCTTAACGGCTGATGGCAACGGCACCTTTGGACCCGACAGCGGATTTGCCTATGAGTGGGTCAAGCAAACGGGCGAGAAGATCTGGGTGGTCAATGCAGCACACGGCGGCAGCGCCATTTCCTCATGGCAGCCCGGTGCGACCAACTACAAGGAAGCGCTGCTTTTGTTTGGCGCATGCCAGGAAACACTGCAAAAGGAAATTGCTGCAGGGCACTATACGCTCTCGCATATGGGTTATTTCTGGTGCCAGGGCTGCAGCGATGCAACCATGACGGCAGAAACCTACGTGCAAAAGTATCTTGCCATGCACGAGGGATTCAAGCAGGATCTTGCTTTTGACCACGACATGGATGCTTCGACCGACGATGTGATCTTTGAATTTGCGGGCATTATCCCCGTGCGCGCGGGTAATTCCTCCAATACCGGCTATCGCGACGGCGTTTCTGCCACGACATCGTACAAGTATTATGAGTCCTTCCTTGACCTGCGCATGACAGGTCCACGCGTGGCGCAATACTGGATGGGCAATCATCCTGACCTTTCGGACATTTGGCTAGTTTGCAATATTGGCGAGAGCTGGGTTTGGATGCCCGATGGTACCAACGGCGTTTCAGCCTATTTCAATGCGCAGTATGAGGGCGGCAGAGTAGACTATACCACGCAAGTGACACAAAGCGATGCTTGGTATACTCCCACCACGCCTGCGGCTGTGCATGATTCGATACACTATAATCAGATCGGCTATAACGAGGTTGGTCGTGAGAGTGTACGTAATGCGCTGATCATGCTGGGCGTGATCGAAGCACCCCCAACTGAGACCAGCGTCAGATTGCTTGGTTGGAATGGCTATGCCGAGATTGGCGAGCTGAACGCTTCAAGCAGTGCAAACAGCAGCACGCTGCTCGTTCCGGTGGTATATCCGCTGTGGGAATCCAAAAACGTGACCTATACGCTCTCGGACAATTTGTATTGGGAGTATTACGATCTGCTGGCTGTGGATGAGCGCATTGGCGGTTGGCTGTCTGCAAGCGTGCATGACGTAGAAGTCAAGGTCAATGAAATGCATCCGTATGAGCATTTTGAACAGCATATCAGCGAGCTGCCCGAGAGCGTTTGCCAAGGGCTCAACCTCTGGGAGGTGCTGGAGCACGATCCTTATTACTTTGCGAATGGCGAGGAATGGGGCATTTACGAAAAAGGCGGTGTCGAATCGGTGACCGTTTGGATCAATCCCGGTGACCGCATTTACGCAACCGCATTTGCGGCGGCAGGCAGTAACGGTAACGCCTCGACCAACGGCATCCGTGTGACCTTCTTTAGCAAGTACGGAATAGCCAAGACCCTGACAGCCGCGCAGACTTATTCTGAAGCGAGTGCGAACGGCGGATATCTGGTCGTTCCCGCAAATACGGTGGCGGTCAATATTGCCATGTGGAGCGATGCTGACCCCTGCGAGATCTATATTTTAAATCTGGAGCATAACGGCGTGGACGGTACCTGCACCATTTGCGGCACGCACACGCACGTCTGGTCGGAGTGGGAGCACGTCTTGGTGCCTACCGCTACTGTTGCGGGCATGGATCAAAGAGAGTGCTATTGCGGCGAGATCGAAACCATGGAGCAATGGGGCGTTTGGGAGCTGTATGATTTGGGCAACCATTTGCTGGAGCTGCCCGAGTCCGTTTGCTGCGATACCAACTTATGGCTCCTGCTGCCTCACGAAAGCGTGCACTTTACCAGCGGCAAAAAGTGGGGAAGCACAAGCACGCCTGTTACATCGATTACCATTCCCGTCAATCCGGGTGATAGACTGTATGCCACCTCTTGGCTCAAAGCGGTTGAGAACGGACACGCCACCTCTAACGGCATCCGCGTGACCTTCTTTGATGCGTACGGCATCGCGAAAACCATGGGGCCCGGCCAGACGGATAAGGAATTTTATGCTAACGGAGGCTATCTGGTAGCCCCCGAGGGCACCATTGCTATCAATATCGCAATGTGGTACGATAGCGACGAGTACGAGGTCTATATCCTGAGCGCAGAGCATTCCTACACCTCGGTCACCATCCCCGCGACCTGCGAGCACGGCGGCTGGAAGGTCTATACCTGCACCGCGTGCGGTGATTCCTATGAGAGTGACTACGTAGAGGCTGAAGGACATGAGTATTCGGCAGAAGTGACTTATCCTGAAGGTCTTACCAAGGGCTTTACGGATTATACGTGTTCTCGTTGCTCCGATTCTTACCGCACGCCTTGGCTGGATGCCGACGCGTACGAGGGAAAGACGATTGCTTGTGTCGGTGACAGCATCACCGCTGCAGTTGGTGTCATTAAGGATGAAACGGATTATGTCAAACTGTTGGCACAACAGCTTGGGATGGAGTATATTCGTCTTGGCGTCAGTGGCACAACTCTTTGTACGGGCGGAAGTCGAAACTGCAATATCGGTCGCCTTACAGAGGCATACCTGCAGGGCGCAGACGTTGTCACCATTGCCCTGGGTATTAATGATTTCTGTGCTGCAGCAGAGGGCTACTACGAGCTTGGAGACATCAATTCCACAGACAGCTCGACCATATACGGTGCAATGAGAATGTGGTGCGAGCGCATAGAGGCGCTTCGGAATACCGACAGCCTGCATCATACACAGTTCTATTTCTTGACGCCGGTAATCGCATCCTGGAATAGTTCTGTGACCTCGCAGCGCAACTGGGATCAGTCCAAGACAAATATTCACGGATACACCCTGCGTGATTTGTGTAACGCGATCATTGAAGTCGCTGCACTGTATGATGTGGCGGTAATCGATCTGAATCTTGTCAGCGGCATGTACTACGTCGATGAAACGGACAACAATACCGCAGATTTTGGTGGTGACGGTGTTCATCCCGGTGCAAAGGGGCATGAAATGATGGCAGATGCCGTTGCTAAGGCACTGCTTCAAAATGAACTCCGTGATGATCATACGCACACGTTTGGCAGCTGGATCACCACCACTTGGCAGACCTGTAGAGCAGGGGAACAGCAGCGCATTTGTACTGTCTGCTCTGCTGCGGAGCATCGTACATTGGAGCCTGATGGTAACCACCGTTATTCTGCTGCGGTTACCGCCCCCACCTGCACCGAGCAGGGCTACACGACATATACTTGCGCGTGCGGGGATACGTATATTTCCGATTACGTAAATGCAACAGGGCACACCTACACCTCGGTCACCATCCCCGAGACCTGCACGCACGGTGGCTGGAAGGTCTATACCTGCACCGCGTGCGGTGACGAATATGAGGATGACTTTACCGAGGCGCTGGGGCATAGCTATCAGGATGATCTTTGTGTCTATTGCGGACAGATTGATCCCGATATGCAGCCCAGAGAGCTGACTTTGCAGTTTGACGATCGCTATGACGTCACGGGCAGAGTGGTGGAGCTTCTTGATGTGGGCACGCCTACGTCCTACAAGATTGGTAAGAACGTGTCTGCGGGTACCTTGGATGATGCCGTAATCACGCTTGTGGACGGTCAACTGATCGCCACCGGTATTGGTACGGCAAGCGTGCGTATTGACGGATTGACATATGAAATCCAAGTTGAGGCTGCGCGAATTTCGCTCTTTATGATCACCGGTCACAGTATGGGCGCAGGGCAGAAAGGCGACAGGGAGCAATCTGTCGTTTGCCCGGACGGACAGGTTTACAGCTCGCACGGTACCGGTAATCTTGCATCCGCAACCACGGGTGTTGGCATCAGCTATGCCGCGCTGGATAGAGCGGCAGACGTTGATGCATTTACCCAAGCGGGGAGCGGTACGATTGGCGAGGGAAGCGCACTGGCGTATGAGTGGAACCGCTTGACCGGCGAAAAGGTTTGGGTGCTGAACACGGCGGTGGGCGGTAGTAATCTTGCCGAATGGCAGCCGGGAACAACCAATTATACTAATGCGATCAATCAGTTTAAGCGCGCACAGGCAATTCTTGCAAACGAAATTGCGGCAGGGCACTACGTGCTGTCCGATATGGGCATTTTCTATCATAACGGTGCTAATTTTGATTACAAGGGTGTTACCTTTACGCAGGATGAATTGAGCGCGTGGTATGACGCGATGTGGAGCGGATTCAAATCCGAGCTTAGTCGCGACATTGATGCGGATGGAACAGCAGAAACTGTCTCGTTTATGGGTCTTGTTCCGATTTGGACCAAATCTGCAGGAAAATCCTATACCGCAGACGAGCCCGCAGGCTTGTATATGGCGGCAAGCGGCAATTATCCCGATATTTTCACAGCATCTGTGATCGGTAAGGATTGGCTGACCAATGCCAACGTGCAAGCGAATTTCCCCGAGATTTCGTATAGCACGCAGAACGGTGTTGCATTGACTCGCCCGACCACGACCGGTGAGGTGTTCGCTTCCGATAACGTGCATTATATGCAGGTTGGCTACAACGCAGTTGGCTTTGACATTGCGAACAACCTGTATCAATATCTCTATGCGAACAATTCCTTGACCCAAGTTGAGTTGGTGCTTGGAAACGATCTGAGCACGATTCCCGACAGTTATGAGCTTGTTTACGGGGAAGAGCTTGTCATCGTTCCTATCGTGGCACCGATCACCTATTCCAATTTGACGTTTGTGGTGGAGGGCAATCTTGCGCTTACGTATCCCTTGTGCGTCAAGGCAACGGCAAACGGTACCGGAAAGCTGATGGTGTATGCGGACGGTGTCTTGGTTGGTGAACTGGTCTTTGTTTGCAACACAGCACCGGAGCATATATATCAGGAAACGGTAACGCCTCCTACCTGCACCGAGCAGGGATATACGACCTATACCTGTACCATTTGCGGTGACAGCTATGTTTCCGACTACGTGGACGCAACAGGGCACACCTACACCTCCGTCACCATCCCCGCGACCTGCGAGCACGGCGGCTGGAAGGTCTATACCTGCACCGCGTGCGGTGACGAATATGAAGATGACTTTACCGAGGCAACGGGGCACAGCTATCAAAACGGCATTTGTACGAACTGCCATGGTAGTGTGACCGAGGATGCGGCATATATACCTGCGATTCCGCAATCGCAGGGTGTTGTCAATGCCATCGATCGCGCGTATGCGTTGACCGACGTGGAATGGACGCCCTTGCAGGATGTACCGGGCGTAATCAAAGAGAACGGCGAATTTGTCAATTTGATGTTTGAGGCGGGCGTGACCTACCGCGGCATTCCGTATTCCGGTGTCATTCCGACGGACACCTACGTAGGCTTGAACGTTAGCCTGACCTCGTTCCTGACCGCGCTGGAGAATCCAAACTCGGTGCTGTATACCGAAAATCTGCATTCCTCCAGTTATCCCAAGGCGGCAACTTACTTCGGTACGGTATGCTCCAAGTTTGCGCAATACGTGTTGGATATCCCCGGCTCGTTTAATACCAACAATATTGCCAACGTGCCTGGTATGGACACGATCGCAATGCCCGGTGCTTATACGGTCAATGATATCCAACTGGGTGACGTAGTGCTACATACGGTTAACCACACCACTGTATGTACAGGTCTTTTGTATGATGTGGACGGAAACGTTGCATACGTGGAAATTTCCGAGGCGGTTTTGCCGCTGACGCGCCGTATGTGGTGGAGTGCAGAGGAATTCTATGAGCATTTCGATGGGTACAGACTTTGCAGATATCAGTACGTGGATGACATACCTGCAGTACCTGTTACCGAATTTGCCGATGCGTATGCATTGATGCCTCGCTTCGGGGATAAGTACAATTATAAGGTCAGCTCGACCAAGGGAGTTGTGGACATTCTGGAGAGCGGCTATGAGAAGGCTGTGATCCTGCGAGATGGTGTGATCATTGAAACAATTACGCTCAATGGTGCAACCTCCTTCCAATTTGACCGCAGCAAGACCGGATATATGGAAATGTATTTGGAAAAGGCTGACGGTACCAAGAGCGGTTCCGTATATGCTTGCGTGGTGAATTCCTCGATACAAGTAATGGATAGCGCATCGTTCCTGTCCGGTAAGCTGACGGTCAGCTTTGAAGGCACCAGCGGCACGCCGCTTTACGTCCAGGTAGGTAGCGGACAGGCGGTCTTCTGCAGCGTAGAAGATGCACAAGGCGGACAGGCAACCGTTGCGTTCCGCGCATCGTCGATCTCGGGCGAAACCGTTCGTGTGCGCGTAGCATACCAAAACGAGTATGGTATTTATCTGTCCTCTTGGCAGTCCTTTACCGTGGATTATAACGCGGGCACAGGTCCCAATCCCAGTGCTGATCCATATCTCTCGCAAGGAATTTATTGGGATGGTTATAATATCACGCCGAGCAACCATCTCCCTGCCATGCAGGAAGGGAAGGAGAGCTATTGGACGTATACCATGATTCCCGTTGCGGAAAATACCACGTACTATTCTTGGGGTGCTACCAGAATTTGGTATCTGGATAGCAATGGAGACCCCATCAGCACCTTTAATGCCTATAAGGACAGCGCGGTGCAATGTCAATTTACCACACCGGCAGGTACGGCATACGTCAGCATTGCTTTTGCACCTATCGTGGAAAAGGGCACGGAAACGATGGAGCACATTCACAATTACAGCTCTTCCGTCACCATCCCCGCGACCTGCACCGAGCAGGGCTACACAACCTATACCTGTGCGTGCGGGGATACGTATATTTCCGATTACGTAAATGCAACAGGGCACACCTACACCGCATTTGTTACCGCGCCCATGTGCACCACGCAAGGCTACACGACCTACACCTGCACGTGCGGTGACAGCTACGTTGCCGATTACGTAGACGCACTTGGCCACACCGA
The DNA here is from genome assembly GCA_045650025.1 of Eubacteriales bacterium. Taxonomy (GTDB): domain Bacteria; phylum Bacillota; class Clostridia; order Oscillospirales; family CAG-272; genus SVQP01. Next base: position 4,757 of record JAZRQR010000065.1, on the reverse strand, counting down.
GGTCGTCGATGCGGCAATTAAGGAAAACTCCGCTCGTCCGGGCAAAACAGAGGGAAGCCATTGTGCTACCTGCGGACAAATTATGATTGCGCAGCAGGAAATTCCCGCCAAAGGCTACGATTGGATGCTGGAGGATGGCGAATTCAAGATTCTTTTGATCGGTAACAGCTATTCTCAGGATGCCTCCAACGGCAGCCATACCACAGATAGCCAGCTGCTGACTATACTGCAGGCGTTGTTGGGCGAGGACGTTAAGATCACTGTTGCATTGCTTTACAGTGGCGGTAAGGGTATGCACTGGCATGCAACGCAAGCTGAGCAGGGAAATACTGCGTATAGCTTTAGAGTGATTTCTACCGACAATCCCCAATGGACCTCTAAGGGCTCCTATAAATCTGCCGATGCGCTGGCATGGACAGATTGGGACGTGATCAGCTTGCAGCCGTACAACATCAACGTTGATACCGGTGAGGAAAGCGTTCCGTATCCTGAGCAAACTGATCCCAAATTCTATCATATTTCAGTATCCTCTGCGTACATGCTGGATCATGTGACACGGTATGCTCCTCAAGCAGATATTTACTTTTATATGCATTGGGCGCAGACCTCTAGCACTATACTAAACGCCGCATTGAGCAACTATAACAAGCAAGCTGCTTTTATGCCGCAAGTATTGGACTATACAGGGACGGAAAGCGGGGCACAGTTTAATACCCTCATTCCCGTCGGGCTATCTATTCAAAACGCCCGCACTACGTATCTGGCGCTGCTGCGCTACAACAAAACTGCGTCAGCAGACGGTAATCTGAATTTGATCACCGATGCACAGATCGGCTTGCAGCGTGATGGTGGTCACGTATCCTTCAACCTCGGCAGATATATTGCCGCTTTGACCTTTGCGGAGATGATCATCCCTGAGGATATGCGCGCTGATGGATATGAGCTGCCGGAAATTCGCGAAACCGAGTCGGTTGGCAAATTGCCCGCTGAATATTCGATCATCGCGCAAAAGGCGGTGCTTGCAGCCGTGGATTCCTGGAAAAACGGCAGCCTTGCCGTAACCGATATTGCGGGATACACCCAAGATCCTACCGTTCTGGCGTTCGAGCTGTTGAATGGTGCGACAATTCAGCTTTCATGTCAGGAAAATTCCATTGAGAATAAGCTGATAGCTGCAATTCTTGCCATGTTGCCCGCCGACTTTGCGGTGGAAGCTGTAGCCGTTGATGCACAAGCGCAAACCGCGGATGTGAACATTCGCTTTGGCTACATGTCGGTCAACGTCAACGTGACGTATACGGTTGCGCCGCATGTGCATCATTCCGCCACAGTCGTTGCGCCCACTTGCACCGAGCAGGGATACACGACCTACACTTGTGCGTGCGGTGATACTTACGTGATAGACTACGTGGATGCGCTGGGACATAACATGGGTGAGTGGCATGAAACGCTTGCTCCCACTTGTACAACCGATGGCGAAACACGCCGCGATTGCGCGCGTTGCGAGCACTATGAAACCAATGTCGTGCCTGCACTTGGTCATGCGCATGCTGATGCAGTTGAAGAAAACCGTTTTGCACCGACTTGTACCGAAATTGGTGGTTATGATATGGCAGTTTACTGTACCGTTTGTGGCGTTGAATTGAGTCGTGAACATTACGATATTGCTGCACTTGGTCACGACATGGGCGAATGGTATCAGACTGTTGCTCCTACTTGTACAACCGAGGGCGAGAACAGACGCGATTGCGGCAGATGTGATTATTATGAAACCGAAATCGTTTCTGCGAATGGTCACACTGAGGCAGATGCGGTAGAAGAAAACCGTTTTGCACCGACTTGTACCGAAATTGGCGGTTACGATATGGTTGTTTACTGTGTCGTTTGCCATGCAGAATTGAGCAGAGAGCCCAGCGAGATTTTGGCACTCGGTCATGACATGGGTGAGTGGTATCAAACCGTTGCTCCTACTTGTACAACTGAGGGTGAAAACAGACGCGATTGCGCGCGTTGTGAGCACTATGAAACCAATGTCGTGCCTGCACTTGGTCACACACCTGCTGACGCAGTGGAAGAAAATCACGTAGATCCTACCTGTACCGAAATTGGCGGTTTCGATATGGCAGTCTACTGTACCGTCTGCGGTGACGAGTTAAGCCGCGAGCACTATGACAATGATGCACTCGGTCACGATGTGGGAGAATGGTATCAGACCGTTGCTCCTACTTGTACAACCGAGGGCGAGAACAGACGCGATTGCGGCAGATGTGACTATTATGAAACCGAAGTGGTTCCCGCGAACGGTCATACGCCTGCTGACGCGGTAGAGGAAAACCACTTAGATCCCACCTGTACCGAAATCGGCGGCTACGATATGGTTGTCTACTGTACCATTTGCGGTGTTGAGTTGAGCCGTGAGCATTACGATGTTGATGCGCTTGGGCATGATATGGGTGAATGGTATCAGACCATTGCTCCCACTTGTACAACCGAGGGCGAGAACAGACGCGATTGCGACAGATGTGATTATTATGAAACCGAGGTCGTACCTGCGAATGGACATACACCTGCTGATGCTGTAGAAGAAAACCACGTAGATCCCACCTGCACCGAAATCGGTGGCTACGATATGGTTGTCTATTGTACCGTTTGCGGAGCAGAGGTGAGCCGTGAGCACTATGACATTGACGCACTTAGTCACAATATGGGCGAATGGTATCAAACCCTTGCGCCCACCTGTACGGAAGAAGGCGAGAACAGACGTGATTGTGGTAGAGGCTGTGGTTACTATGAAACCGAGATCGTACTTGCGAATGGCCACACTGAGGCAGATGCAGTAGAAGAAAATCGCTTTGCACCGACTTGTACCGAAATCGGAGGCTACGATATGGTTGTTTACTGCTCCGTCTGTGAAGCAGAACTGAGCAGAGAGCACACCGAGATTTCGGCACTCGGTCATGACATGGGTGAGTGGCATCAAATCGTTGCTCCCACTTGCACGACCGAGAGCGAGAACAGACGCGATTGCGACAGGTGTGATTATTATGAAACCGAGGTCGTACCTGCGAATGGACATACACCTGCTGATGCTGTAGAAGAAAACCGTTTTGCACCGACTTGTACCGAAATTGGCGGTTTTGATATGGTTGTTTACTGCTCCGTCTGTGAAGCAGAACTGAGCAGAGAGCACACCGAGATTTCGGCACTCGGTCATGACATGGGCGAGTGGCATGAAACGCTTGCGCCCACATGTACAACCGATGGCGAAAACAGACGCGATTGCAGTAGATGCGATCACTATGAAACCGAGGCCGTTTCCGCGAATGGTCATACACCTGCCAATGCGGTGGAGGAAAATCGCTTTGCACCTACTTGTACCGAAATTGGCGGCTACGATATGGTTGTTTACTGTACCATTTGCGGAGCAGAGGTGAGCCGCGAGCACTATGAGATTGACGCATTTGGTCACAATATGGGTGAATGGTATCAGACTGTTGCGCCCACATGTACAACTGTGGGCGGGAACAGACGCGATTGCAGTAGGTGCGTTCACTATGAAACCGAGGCCGGTTCCGCGAATGGTCATACTGAGGCTGACGCGGTGGAGGAAAATCGCGTTGCACCGACTTGTACCGAAGTTGGCGGTTTCGATATGGTTGTTTACTGTGTCGTTTGCCATGCAGAATTGAGCAGAGAACACTCTGAAATCGCCGCGCTCAGTCACGACATGGGCGAATGGTATCAAAATGTCGCTCCTACGTGTACGACCGAGGGTGAGAACAGACGCGATTGTGGCAGATGTGACTATTATGAAACCGAAGTGGTTCCTGCGAATGGTCACACACCTGCTGACGCAGTTGAAGAAAACCGCATTGAACCCACTTGTACCGAAGTTGGCGGTTTCGATATGGTTGTTTACTGTGTCGTTTGCCATGCAGAATTGAGCAGAGAACACTCTGAAATCGCCGCGCTCAGTCACGACATGGGTGAGTGGTATCAAACCGTTGCTCCCACTTGTACAACCGAGGGCGAAAACAGACGCGATTGCTCTCGTTGTGATTACTTCGAAACCGAAGTCGTTTCCGCTAATGGTCACACTGAGGCTGACGCGGTAGAGGAAAAACGTTTTGTACCGACTTGTACGGAAATCGGCGGCTACGATGTGGTGGTATATTGCACTGTCTGCGATGTGGAACTGAGCAGAGAACACATTGATATTGCGGCGCTTGGGCATACTCATGCAGATGAAATCGTTGAGAACCGTGTTGAGCCGACATGCACGGAAATCGGTGGGTACGACAACGTTGTCTATTGTACGGTCTGCGGTGTTGAACTGAGCAGGGAACATATTGAAATTCCTGCTAACGGCCATACACCTACCGACGAGGTTGAAGAGAATCACGATGATCCTACCTGTACCGAGATCGGTGGTTATGACATGGTTGTCTATTGTACGGTTTGTAGAGTAGAACTGAGCCGTGAGCATTACGACATTGAAGCATTGGGCCACGCCCCTGCTACTGAGTGGACAGAGGATCTGGCTCCCACTTGTACCGCTGTTGGTAGCAAATCTCACCATTGTACAAGATGTGACGAAAAGCTGGATATTACGGAAATTCCTGCGAATGGTCACAGCCATACTGCAACCGTTACTGCTCCGACATGTATTGGAAAGGGCTTTACCTACTTCTATTGTTATTGTGGCGACTTCTACATTGGCGATTATGTAGATGCACTTGGTCACACTGAGGTTGTTG
>JAZRQR010000064.1:0-2725 GCA_045650025.1 Eubacteriales bacterium | reverse complement strand
GTGTAACAGGGGACGGTTCTCTGTGCACTCGGTTTTAGTTGTTCGTTTTGCCCGAGTTTCGCGCGTCACAGGGGACGGTTCTCTGTTACATCGTTTTTCCTTATAATATAAGGGTTTTCTCGTGTTGCGCGTATAGATTTGGTAGAGTAGGGGAATAAGCAGGGAACAGCATCAGCTTGTCCGCCCTGCCCCCGCCCCGCCGCCGAAGCGGCGGGGAAAAGTCGAGCGTAAAACAGGTGTTTGCTATACTTATTTTACTTTTTTGAATATAAGCGTTACAGGAAATTCGTCAAAATAAACTTCTGAATTCTCATTCTGACGCACTTCGATGGTAAATCTATCTTTCGAAAACTTGCAGCTACCGTTAAAAAATTGATTTTCATAATTGTCATATTCATGCACGATGACAGAATTATCATACATTCCAAAGAGAAGTTGAAAATGAAACGTTCCATTTTTTGTAACGAACTCAGAGGATTCAAATTCTCCCACTGTAAATTTCATTTGATACTCTTCACACACCCAAGTTGTACCCGGCTGATCTATAGGTCTTTTACCTTCATACGGATCGTAGTCACAGGACACCAAACAGATAATCATAGATAGAACTAAAAGTACCGTAATAATTTTTGAAGTTTTCATAAAATCCTCCCAAGTGTAACAGGGGACGGTTCTCTGTTACATCGTTTCCCCTTATAATATAAGGGTTTTTTCGTGTTGCGCGTAACGGGGGACAGGCCCTTGTTACACCGCAATATCGTTTTTTGTTGCGTTCGGGCATCCCGCGGCGTAACAATGCTCCGTCCCCGGTTACGCGCGATCCCCGAACGCGTGGTTGCGTTTTTTTCATTATATCATGTCGAGGAAAAATTGTCAAGAATTGCATTTGCGCGGCACTCAAATGCCCCTTCACCTATATAGACGCTTTTTTTCGCAAAAAGTTCCGGTTTTTTTGAAAAAAACAAAAATTTTTTTGATAAATCTTTTTCGCTGGGGATTTTCCCGTCATGTATATTGCAAAAATCGTGATTTATGGTATAATGAAGAAAATGAAAGGGGGCGGACGGATGCGAACCAAGGATTGGCTCAGACAAAACGCGGCGTTGCTTGCAGGCAAGCGGGTTGCCATATCCGGCTCAACGGGCGGCATTGGCAGAGAGCTCTGCCGCTATCTTGCCGGGCTGGACGCGGATCTGCTATTGCTTGACCGGGACGTATGCAAGGCAGAGGCGCACAGGCAGGAGCTGCTTGCGGCATATCCGCGCGTGCGCGTGGATATTGTGTGCACCGACCTTGCAAATATGCAGAGCGTGCGACAAGCCGCAGAGTGCCTGGAAAAGCAGCCTGTGGACGTGCTGATCTGCAACGCAGGCGCGTATGCCGTGCCGCGTTATCTGACCGCGTCGGGGCTGGATAACGTGTTCCAGATCAATTTTGCCGCGCCCTATTACCTTTTACGCCGTCTGGCACCGCACCTGGCTGCGAGAGGGGGCAGGGTAGTGCTGGTGGGCAGTGTGGCACACCGTTATTCCTGCACCGATCCCGCTGACGTGGATTTTCGCACGCGCAACCGCGCCTCGCTGGTGTACGGCAACGCTAAGCGCTATTTGATGATCGCCGCGCCCGAGGCTGCCCAAAAGGCAGGGATTGGCTTTGCCATGACCCACCCCGGCATTACGGTCACGGGCATTACCGCGCATTATCCCGGGTGGCTGTACGCGCTGATCAAATACCCCATGAAGGCGATTTTCATGCAGCCCCGCCGCGCCTGCCTGTCGATCTTGCAGGGCGTGTACGCGGACACACAGCCGGGCGAGTGGATCGGACCGCGCCGCTTTGACGTGTGGGGCTTACCGCGCAAGAGCCGCTACGACACGTACAGCGAGCAAGAAAGCGCGCGCGTGTGTACCGAGGCGGAGCGCCTATACGACGCGCTGACAAAGGAGGAGACGGAATGACCATAACCGAGTGCTTGCTTGACATGCAAGAGGTCACTTACGGCGATTTTGCCGCAAAGCTGCTGCCCACCGTAGCGCGAGAGCGCGTCATCGGCGTGCGCTTGCCCTTAGTGCGAGGGCTTGCCAAGCAAATTAAGGGTACGGAGCAGGCGGATGCGTTTATGCGTGACCTGCCGCATACCTATCTGGAGGAAAATCATCTGCACGCTTACCTGATCGGGCAGATGCGCGATGCGCAGGCTTGCTTTGCCGCGCTGGATGCATTTTTGCCGCACGTGGACAACTGGTCGGTATGCGATTCGCTGCGCCCCGCGTGCATGACTGCCGACTATGCGCGATTTATGCAGAAAATCGAGCAATATTTGTGCGATGCACACCCCTATACCGTGCGCTTTGGCATTGAAATGCTGATGGCGTACTGTTTGGACGAGCGATTTGAGCCTGCACATCTTGCCCGTGTGGCGGCGGTGCAGAGCGAGGAATATTACGTGAACATGATGATGGCGTGGTACTTTGCCACGGCGCTTGCCAAGCAATGGGATGCCACCGTGCCGTACCTGGAGCAGCGCCGTCTTTCTCCGTGGGTGCACGCCAAGACCATTCAAAAGGCGATTGAAAGCTATCGCGTCAGCGATGCGCACAAGGCGTATTTAAAGGGGCTGCGATAGGTCGATGCGCATAAAAAAGGACGAGTCGATAGGGCTGACAAATTAGCGAAAAAAAGAACAAGACGAATGCAGAAGTCTATATGGCTTCTGCGTTCTGTT
>JAZRQR010000063.1:0-5745 GCA_045650025.1 Eubacteriales bacterium | reverse complement strand
ATGAAAATACGATTGTCACAGCGGATAAATAAGCAAAAACGGACGCGCACAAGAGCCTCCCCGCTGGGGAGGGGGACCGCGGAGCGTGCTTGCACGCGGGCGGTGGTGGGGGTTCCCATTTCACCGCTCCTTCACCCAAACGGATAACAGATACCTTTTCCCGCTAATTCATCATCCCGATCGGTGACATTTTTGTGTATCCCCCTTGACAAATCCAATACTTCGTGATATGATGTATATCGTGAAAGGGGGTATTGTATGGATATCCAACTCAAGCGCGGCATGCTGGACGTTTGCGTTCTGGCAGCCATCCAAAACGAGGATTCCTACGGCTATAAGATCATCAAGGACTTAGCGCCGAACATCGAGCTTTCGGAATCCACGCTGTATACCATTCTCAAACGATTGGAGAGCGCGCAAATGCTGACCGTTTACTCAAGCGAGCACAGCGGCAGACTGCGCAAGTATTATCATATCACCGACCGAGGCAGGGAACGCATTGAGGAATTCAAGCGCGAATGGCGCGAGGTGATGATCATGTATCAGTTTGTGACAAAGGAGGAGAGCGACAATGAATAAACAGGAATTTTTAGATACGCTGCGCGCAGGGCTTACGGGCTTGACCGAGTCGGATGCGTCCGAGCGCATCACGTTTTATAGCGAAATGCTTGATGACCGTATCGAGGAAGGGCTGAGCGAAGAGGCAGCCGTGGCGCAGATCGGCAGCGTGGACGAGATCGTGGCAAGCATCCTTGCCGAGATTCCCCAAAAGCAAAAGGACGTGATTACGCGTGTGGATAAGCCCACGCATCATATGCCGTCTCCCGAGCAAACGCCCAAAAAGAGAAGGTCCGGGCGACAGATCTTGTTTTTGTGCCTGGGGGCGCCGCTGTGGCTGCCGCTGCTGATCGTGGCGTTCGCGGTGCTGATCTCACTTTTGGCTTCTCTTTGGAGCGCGGTGGTCAGCCTCTGGGCGGTGTTTGCCGCTCTTGTCGGTGTAGGCTTGGGCTGCACGCTGGGCGGCGTGATTATGGGCATTTCTTCTTCTGCGGTAGGCGGCGTTGCTGCTATTGGCGCAGGACTTGTTTCGGCAGGACTTTCCATTCCCGTGTTTTACGGCTGCGCAGCCGTCACTAAGGGTAGCGCGTGGCTGACCGGCACGGTGTGCCGAGCATGCGTGAAATTTCTCTTCGGAAGGGGGCGTACAGAATGAAAAAGTCAACCTTGATCAGTCTGATCGTGGCTGCTTTGCTGGTCGTGTTTGGTGCAGGGCTATTTTGCGGCGCTATGAGTGCGGTAGATTGGGATTTTACTGCGCTTTCCGGACATGAATACGTGACCAACACGACAGAGATTCCCAAGCCCTTTGTCGGCATCGAGATCGAAACCAATACGGCAGACATTCGTTTTGCCGTGTCCGAGGACGGCAGTAAGTACGTGGAATGCGGCGATATTGAGGGGATTGAGTATCGCGTGGAGGTCGATAACGGCATTTTGAAGATTCAAGCGGTGGATACACGCGAGTGGTATGAGTACATTTCGATTGGCATTATGCCTGCGTCATACGTGACGGTCTATTTGCCGGCAGGGGAGTACGGCTCGCTTAGCATCAAAGAAAGCACGGGCGACGTGGAGATCCCTGAGGATTTTATTTTCTTTGAAATGGATATTGCGCTGTCCACGGGTGATGTGAGCATCGCGTCCGACGTGCGTAACGCAGCCAAGATCACCACCGACACGGGCGACATTACGCTGCAAAACGCAAGCGTTGGTGCTCTGGAGCTGCAAGCCACCTCGGGGGCGGTAACGGTAAGTGACGTGGTATGCGCAGGGGACGTGCGCGTAGCGGTAGATTCGGGTAAGACGTTTTTGACCAATCTGACCTGCCGCAATTTGACGACGACCGGCGATACGGGCGACGTTTTGCTGCAAAGGGTAATTGCATCGGATTCCTTTGACATTCAAAGGGATACGGGCGACGTCAGCTTTGAGGGATGTGATGCCGCAAGCATCAGGATCGTGACCGACACGGGTGACGTGATGGGTACGCTGCTTTCTGATAAGGTGTTTGTATACCGCACCTCCACCGGTGACGTGGATCTGCCCAAAACCACCACGGGCGGCACGTGTGACATCACCACCGACACGGGGGATATTATCATTACCGTTGTAACCGAATCATAAGAGCGGCAGTATGGGTCGCAAAATTGGAAGAAAATGAAACAAACGAATGTAGGGGAGGATATTATCCTCCCGCACGCAATGAGATAGGACGCCGTTCGGATGATCCTATCGCAAACCCTTTACGTGCGGGAGGCTAATAGCCTCCCCTACAAACCTCGGGACGTCGCATCCCACAGGTCAACTCTTATTCTTTTCCTTCCAGATACTCTCTGATCTTAACCATCGCCTGCTCGCTGATGACATGCTCGATCTTGCAGGCGTCTGCCGAGGCGGTCTCCTCGTCAATGCCGATCGACATAAAGAACGCGGTCAGCGATTTGTGCCGCAGATAAACGTTCTGCGCGCGCGCCTCGCCCTCGGGGGTCAGGGTAATGTGCCCTTGGGCGTCCACCTCGATCATGCCGTCCTCTTTGAGAAGTCCCAAGGCGCGGCTGATGCTGGGCTTGGAATAGCCCGTGCTTTTGACCACGTCAATGGCGCGTACGTGCTCGAGTTGTCCGCGCAGCACCAAAATGTTTTCCAAGTACATCTCGCCCGATTCCAAAATACGACTCACGGATTATTCCTCCTTTGCATCTTTTTCTTCATTATAGCACACAGAGCGCGAAAAATCAAGCGTTTTTTGAAATTGTATAATTTTCACAAACGCAGCCCGTGGTGCCAAAATTTCGTGCGAAAATACGACAAAATTGATAAAAATAGCAAAAAGATATTGACAAAAACTGTGTTTGGGGCTATAATATTCTTGTGGTTAGCATATGCTAACTTGCAAATGCGTTTGAAAGAGGAAGCCAAATGAAAACGTTACGCGACGTCAAAATCGGGCAGTCTGCCCGCGTTGTCAAGCTGCATGGTGAGGGCGCGCTCAAGCGCCGCATCATGGATATGGGCATAACCCGAGGCGTGGAGATTTACGTACGCAAGGTAGCCCCCCTGGGTGACCCGCTGGAGCTGAATTTGCGCGGCTACGAGCTGTCCTTGCGTAAGGCAGATGCAGAGTTAATTGAGGTTGAGGAATAACCTCCGCTATTTTTTAAAACGACGGTTAGCATAGGCTAACCGATGACGAAAGGAACAAACAGTATGGAACACGGCAAGATCAGGATCGCTCTTGCAGGTAACCCCAACGCGGGGAAGACGACCCTGTTTAACGCCCTGACCGGCTCTAACCAGTTCGTAGGCAACTGGCCGGGTGTCACGGTAGAAAAGAAAGAGGGCAAGATCAAAAAATACGAGCACGTCATCTTAACCGACCTGCCCGGTATTTACTCGCTCTCCCCCTATACGCCCGAGGAGATCGTTGCGCGCAATTACCTGGTTGGAGAGCGCCCTGACGTCATTCTGAACATCGTAGACGGCTCGAATCTCGAGCGCAATCTGTATCTGACAACGCAGCTGACCGAGCTTGGCATTCCCGTGGTCATAGCCATTAATATGATCGACGTGGTGCGCAAGAACGGTGACCAGTTGGATATTTCATTGCTTTCAAAGCGTCTTGGCTGTCCCGTGGTGGAAATTTCCGCACTCAAGGGAACCGGCATCGAGGAGGCAGCAGAGGCAGCTATAGCGCTGGCGGGCAGTCAGCCGCACGCGCCCATGCACAATTTCTCGGGCGCGGTGGGGCACGCCATTGCCCATATTGAGGAGGGAGGCGTGCACGGTATGCCCGAGGAGCAGCAGCGCTGGTACGCCATCAAGATCTTTGAGCGTGACCGTATGGTGCTGGAGCAGCTTGGCATGCCTGCTGATAAGATGGCACATATTGAGCACGATATTGTGGGAGCAGAGCAGGAGCTTGACGATGAGAGCGAGAGCATCATTGCCAACGAGCGCTACAATTACATAGCAAGCGTGCTGCAGGGCTGCTTTAAGAAAAAGAACGCAGGCAGAATGACCATTTCGGATAAGATCGACCGCGTGGTGACCAACCGCGTGCTGGCATTGCCCATTTTCGTGGTCATTATGTTCTTGGTCTATTACATTTCGGTATCCACGGTCGGTACGTGGGTGACCGATTTTACCAACGACGGCTTGTTTGGCGAGGGCTGGACGCTGCCGTTTACCGAGACCTTTGTGCCCGGCGTGCCCGTGCTGGCAGAGCAGTTGCTGAGTCGTATCGGCTGTGTGGATTGGCTGCAGGCGCTGGTCATTGACGGTATTGTCGGCGGTGTGGGTGCGGTGCTTGGCTTTGTGCCCCAGCTGTTTGTGCTGTTTGTGCTGCTGGCATTCTTGGAGGCATGCGGCTACATGGCGCGTATTGCGTTCATGCTGGATAGGATCTTTCGCCGCTTCGGTCTTTCGGGCAAGTCCTTTATCCCCATGCTGATCGGCACGGGCTGCGGTGTGCCCGGTATTATGGCATCCCGTACCATTGAAAACGAAAAGGATCGCCGCATGACCATCATCACCACCACCTTTATTCCGTGCGGTGCAAAGCTGCCCATCGTTGCCATGATCGCAAGCATGCTGTTTGAGGGTGCTTGGTGGGTTGCTCCCGTGGCATATTTTGCCGGCATTGCAGCCGTCATTCTTTCGGGCATTCTGCTCAAAAAGACCAAAATGTTCAGCAGCGACCCCACGCCCTTTGTCATGGAGCTGCCTGCATATCATATGCCCACCATCAGCAATATCTGGTATAGTGTCTGGGAGCGTACCTGGTCGTTTATCAAGAAAGCGGGCACGGTCATTTTGGTGTCTGCGGTGCTCATTTGGGCAGGCTCGTCCTTCGGCTTTGCGGGCGGTAAGCTGATCTTTGCGCCCGGTATGGAAATGAGCGAGAGCATTCTTGGCATGCTGGGCAATGCGCTCAAGTGGCTGTTTGTGCCGCTGGGCTTTGGCTCGGCAGAAGCAACCATTGCCACCTTCATGGGCCTTGTTGCCAAGGAAGAGGTGGTTGCGGTATTCGGTGTGCTCAATTTCACGGGCATGACGCAGCTGACGGGATTCTCGTTCCTTATGTTCAATCTGCTATGCGCTCCTTGCTTTGCCGCAATGGGTGCGATCCGCAGAGAAATGAACAGCGCCAAGTGGACGGCATTTGCCATTGGTTACCAGTGCGCGCTGGCGTATGCGGTATCCCTGATGATCTATCAGTTTGGCATGGCGTTCTCGGGTAACGCAAACGTGATCGGCTTGATCGCCGCGTGCCTTGTGCTAGCGTTTGCCGTGTTTATGATCCTGCGCCCCAACAAATACGCAAAAAAATCCAAGTAAAAACACAAATGAGGTAAATGATGCAAGTGATGGATTGGTTGATCGCGAACGCAGGCTCGATTGCGGTCGGTGCTTTGGTACTTGCCGCCATCGTAGCAGTTGTCGTTGGCAAGGTCAAAAGCCGCAATAAGGGAAAGCCCTCTTGCGGATGCGGGTGCGCATCCTGCGCGCTTGCAGGGCAGTGCCATGCGAGTAAACACGAATAAATGATTAGCCGTACGGGAGTCGAACCAAGTTGGTTTTGACGAGCAGATTTTCTCGATCCCTTTATCTTTCCCCTTGGACATATTGCCTATATGCCCTGCGGGAAAAGCTTTTGGGCTCAAAAAAATCTGCTGCGTCAAAACT
>JAZRQR010000062.1:0-55945 GCA_045650025.1 Eubacteriales bacterium | reverse complement strand
CGGCCATCTATCTTTGCTCCCTGTCGCCAGAAAGCTCCGAACGCTTTCGCGTTCGTGCCACCCATCGGGTCCTTGCGGCTGTCGGGCAGACATACCCCGAACGGTGTTGCTTTGTGTAGGGTTTACAGCAAACCTATGTTACCATAGGAGTGGGTGAGCTCTTACCTCGCCTTTCCATCCTTACCGTTTGCACGGCGGTTTATTTCTGTTGCACTTTCCCGGCGGTTACCCGCGGCTGACGTTATCAGCTACCCTTGCCCTGTAAAGCCCGGACTTTCCTCACCGTAATACCTTTCGGCAACATACGGCGCGGCCGTTTAGCAAAGCTGCAGAGTGATTATAGCATAATGTTGACGAAAAGTCAACCTTTCACGTCATACTTTTTAATATAGGGGATAAACGACACACCCGAGGCGCAGATTGCCGTGATGACGATTTCGGGGATCATGTAAAGACCGTTGTAGAAGATCGAGTACACCACTGCCAGCAGCTGTCCGCTAAAGGCGTTCAGAATCACATTGCCGATGGCGTAGAAGCCCTCCTGTGTAAAGAACCATTCCGCCCACGTGCCAAAGAACAAATATCCCGATACGACGTGTACCGCATAGCGTGCGCCAAGTGCAAGGATGACGCCCAGCACTATGGCAGGCGTTTTGGGCAGCTTGCCGCGCAGTACGCCGCCCAGACCTAAGGCGGTATAGGCAACGAAATAATCCAGCACCAGAATGCCGATGGCAACGCCTGCGCCCATGTAGTCCTCACTTGTGGGCAGGAAATAGCCCATCAGTAAAGAGCCCTTGCCCGACATCAGATCCAGCAGGATCTGAATGACCGAATAGGTGAATGCCGAAAACAAGCCCCATCCGGTGCCGTACATGTAGGCGATGAGCACCACGGGCAACATGCTTGCCACGGTAAAGCCGCCGCCAAAGGGCAGGTGCAAAAAGGGAATGAGCGCGCAAATGGCTGCGAGCACGGTGGCGGTTGCCAGCATGATGGCGCTGACGGTCAGCCGCTGTGTTTTTTGAGAGGTATGCATAAAACCTCCTCCTTTGAAATAAAAATACAACCGCACGAAAAATCTCCGTGCGGTTGATGATTCTTATCCCAAATTCATGCAAATCTTCCTACGCCGGTATTATCCGTATCAGGTTAAGGGTTCGCGCGCTGCGCATCTCAGCCGTTGGAAAACGTGTTTTCCGTCAGCACCCCTGATTTTTTATGCGGTTGTTCGCGCCTATTATACAACCGCCCCCGAGATTTGTCAAGCATATTTGCGAAAAAATTGAAAAAAATACAAAAATCCTCTTGCACAACTGTCTCATTTCTGTTATAATGGCATTACAGAAATTTGAAAGGAGTTTATTCCATGAAAAGAATTCTTGCAATGATCCTGGCAGCTTTGATGATCTGCTGCGTGCTGGTTGCTTGCGACAACGGTGAAACCACCGAAGAGAAGAACACCACCGCTGCTACCAAGACCGAAGCTCCCACTACCGAAGAACCCACCACCGAGGAACCCACCACCGAAGAGGTAACCACCGATGACGGTCTGCCGGATATGACCGACGTTTACGTTGACGTTTGGGATGACGATGATGCTTCTCACAACGCTCTGAAGATCGAATCGAAGAGCAAGGGCGTAGGTGTTGTTGTAACCATTCCCGAGGGCGGCTATCTGTACGAGGCTGCTGTTCAGGCTCCCAGCTATAGCGATGACATCGGTAACCTGAGCATTAAGGTGTACAGATGGGATACCGACTATGAGACCACCGTTGCAGGCGAGCCCCTGCAGGTTGACGAGTTTGTTGACTTTGCCGACAACTCTTCTCTGGTTGCAGAGTTTGACGAAGGCGTAATTGGTGCAGGTAAGGTTCTGATTCTGGTTTGCGATGCTTACGATGAAGGCGAAGGCGTTGGCGTTTGGACCGGTAAGCCCTTCAAGGCTTCCACCCTGCCTGAGGAGTACGCAAAGTATGAGATCGAGTCCTGGATCAACGGTAAGCAGAACAAGAAGACTATCGCAAAGTTCTCTCTGATCATTACCGAGCCCGAGGCTTAAAATACGCATAATACACAACCCGACGGGGCGCAGAAGCGCCCCGTCTATTATTTTTAAAGAAATTTGCTTTTTTACGCAAATTCTCTTGCAAATACGGAGAAAATGTGTTATAGTATTAGGTGGAAAAAATTATTTGTGAAAGGTGGAATACATCCATGACTTACAACAAGAAGAATATTGAAGACATCAACGTTGCCGGTAAGAAGTGCCTGGTTCGTTGTGACTTCAACGTACCCGTTAAGGACGGCGTGATCACCTCCGAGAAGAGAATCGTTGAGGCTCTGCCCACCATCAAGTACCTCAAGGAGCAGGGCGCTATGGTTATCCTGTGCTCTCACATGGGTAAGCCCCACAACGTATTTGACAAGGAACTCAAGCTGGACAAGAAGGAGATCGCTAAGATCGAAAAGCTGCCTGAGGCTGAAAGAGAAGCTGCTACCGCTGCAGCGCTTGAAAAGGCAAAGGGCGACGTTAAGAAGTTCTCCCTGCAGGTTGTTGCTGATAAGCTCAACGAGCTGCTTGGCGGCGGTGTAGTATTCGCTAACGATACCGTTGGCGAGGATGCACAGGCTAAGGTTGCTGCAATGAAGCCCGGCGACATCGTTCTGCTGCAGAATACCCGCTTTACCAAGAAGGAAGAGAAGAACGATCCCGAATTCGCAAAGCAGCTTGCAAGCTTTGCTGAGATCTTCGTAAACGATGCGTTCGGTACTGCTCACCGTGCACACGCATCCACCGCAGGTGTTGCGCAGCACGCAGGTCTGCCTGCAGTTTGCGGCTATCTGATCCAGAAGGAAATTTCCGTTATGGGTAAGGCTCTGGCTAACCCCGAGCGTCCCTTCGTTGCAATCCTGGGCGGCGCAAAGGTTTCCGATAAGCTCAACGTTATCAACAACCTCCTTGGCAAGGTTGACACCCTGATCATCGGCGGCGGTATGGCTTACACCTTCCAGGCTGCTAAGGGCTACGGCGTTGGTAAGTCTCTGCTTGATGAGAGCAAGATCGACTACTGCCGCGATATGATGGCTAAGGCAGAGGCAAACGGCGTTCAGCTGCTGCTCCCCATCGACGTTACCACCATTGCTGAATTCCCCAACCCCATCGACGCTCCCGTTGACGTTGAGATCTACGACGCTGACAAGATCCCTGCAGAGAGAGAAGGCGTTGATATTGGTCCTAAGACCATGGCTCTGTACGCAGAGGCAGTTAAGAATGCAAAGACGGTTGTTTGGAACGGTCCTATGGGCGTGTTCGAGAACCCCACTCTTGCAAAGGGTACCATTGCAGTAGCAGAGGCTCTGGCAGCTTCCGCAGCTACCACCATCGTTGGCGGTGGCGACAGCGCAGCAGCTTGCGAGCAGCTGGGCTATGCTGATAAGATCACCCACATTTCCACCGGTGGCGGTGCATCCCTTGAGTTCCTTGAGGGTCTGGAGCTGCCCGGTATCGCTTGCCTTGCTGACAAGGAATAATCTACGGAGGATACACGACAATGGCTAACAGAAGAACTGTAATTGCGGGCAACTGGAAGATGAACTTCACCCCCGCACAGGCAACTGCTTTTATTGAAGAGATCAAGCCCATGGTGGCTGGTAAGGACAACTGCGATATCATTTTCTGCGCTCCTTACGTAACCATCGACGCTGCACAGAAGGCTGCAGCAGGCTCCAACATTAAGATCGGCGCTGAGAACGTGCACTTTGCAAAGAGCGGCGCGTACACCGGTGAGGTTTCCGCAGAAATGCTGACCGCTATCGGCGTTGAGTACGTTATCATCGGTCACTCCGAGAGAAGACAGTACTTCGGCGAGACTGACGCTACCGTAAACGCTCGTACCAAGGCAGCTCTCGAGGCTGGCATGAAGGTTATTCTTTGCTTGGGTGAGGTTAAGGAGGAGAGACTTTCCGGTATTACCCGTGAGGTTGTTTCCATGCAGACCAAGCTGGATCTGGCTGGCGTAACCGCAGAGCAGATGGCTAACGGCACCATCGCGTACGAGCCCGTTTGGGCAATCGGTACCGGTCTGACCGCTACCCCCGAGCAGGCTGACGAGACCTGCGGTCAGATCCGTGAGGTTCTGGCTGAGATCTACGGCACAGAGGTTGCAGAGGCTACCACCATTCAGTACGGTGGCTCCATGAACGAAAAGAACGCTGCAGAGCTGCTCGCTAAGGAGCACGTTGACGGCGGTCTGATCGGTGGCGCATCTCTGGTTGCTGCTAAGTTTACCGCAATCGTAGACGCAGCACAGTAATTTGTTTCAAAAAAGAGGAGCGAATCATCCTTGGATGATTCGGTCCTTTTTGTATGCGGTCAATTGTTCATAAAGTTCTTTTCGCATGCCGCGATCAGCTTGGCAATCTTCTTTTGGCTGCTGCTCTCGGTTTTCTTGAGCTTGGAAGCCACCGATGCGTTCTTGGCAATCGAGCCGTAGATTGCAGTCTGCATGGGCATACCGAGCTCGTAATCGTAAGCAAGCTCAAATACGTTACGGAAGTTGTCGTGGATGATGTCGATCATAGCGCCTGCCTGCGGGTCATCGGTGTACTTGACCTTGAGTGCGGTCTCGTAGTACTGCGGCATGACGGTTTTGTCGGTTTCGCGGTTGAGCACCTCCAGCACCGAGCTGATATAGTCCATATCGTTGATCGAGGTGGTCAGAATAACGCCAACCTCGGTGGTATCGTGCGAGGAGGTGTTGTACTGCTTGTCGGTCTCCAGCAGCATGGGATAGGGAATAATGCCTGCGTCATGCTCCATGTGGCGCATGTTTTCCAGCGAGCCAAGTCTCTGATAGCCAACGATCAAAGCCTTGTCGTTGATAAAGGCATTCAGCAGCTCCGATTCGTTGATCGAGCGCGTTCCCTCGCCATACATCAGATGGTGAATGCTGTCTACTAACGTATAAGCGCGGTCGTTGTTGATGGTCATGACGGGATAACCTTCCTCGTCACGGGTCATGTAATTACAGTCGCCCGAAGCGATCAGCGGAATGGAGCTACCCCACATATCGCCAACGAGATAGCCGTAGCGGTCATCGTCGTCCTTCTGACTGTTACCGTTGAGGTCCACGTAGTTTTCGGAGATGATCTCCAGCATCTTTGCGTGCGTCCATTCGTAATTCAGTACCAGGGTATACAGCTCATCGGGGTCGCCGTATCTGTCTCTGTAAAGATCCTTGTTGAACAGCAAGCAGTGTCCGCTGCGGATGACGTCTGCAAAATAGTCGCCTGCCAGCAGGAACTGATAACCTTCGATAAAGCTTACGTTGGTCATGTAGTCGGCGTACCAGTACTTTTGATCAAAATCGAAATTGTAGTCGGCATCCAAGGTGTTGACGAAATAACCGTTGATGCTCAAGCCTGCCAGAGGGAACAGGTCGTTGATGATCAGGTCAAATTCGTCAGTGCCGGACGTAACGTACATTTTGATATCGTCTGCAACGTCGGTATAGGGGAGATCGGAGTGTACGTATTCCAGATTGATGTTGAGCAGCTCCTCGGTGTCCAGATTTCTCTTGTACACGGCGGAAGCTACGATGTCAGAGGAATCTGCCTCCTCTTCGCCTTCAATCATGAAATTGGAATTGCCCATACCGGTTGAAGCGGCATTGACACTGGTGTAGATCCAAAATTCAGCATCCTTAAAATCCACGCCTGCAAAGGGATCGTTTTCTACAACGGTCTCATTGCCGGAGGCTTGGGGGTCTTCATTTTGATCGGTTTCTGCGCAAGCGCAGAGGCAGGGGAGAAGCAACAAAGCAGCAAGAATAATGGCCAAGATACGTTGACGCATGAGATTTCTCCTTTTCGTAACGAATGTCTATATGGGATTACTGTGCGGGGGTTACGGTTGCCTGTGCAAAGGTCTGACCTGCGGTCCAGGTGATATTGTAAACGATTGTGCCATGTGCCAAGAAGTTCTGTGCAAAGCCTGCGTAGTGCAGCTGTGCAAGGTCAGCCTGGCAGAAGCCCTCCAGCGTGGGCATATCGACCATTTCACCCAGCAGGGTATAGTAGGTGCTATCCAGCTTTTCCAGGTAGGAGGTGAATTCGGGCGTCTGGTTATCCTCTGCCCAATCGTAGTAGTCCACGATGCGGAAGGTCAGGGTTGCGCTCAGGGTGTCGCCGGTTCTCTGTACGTTGGAAAGGTCAGCCATGGTGTGGTAAGAGCCAAGCGCGAAATATACGGTACCGTCCGTGGATTTCAGGCTGGTGAAGCTCATGGGCTGATTCTGGTTGACAGAAATGCCGCTCTGGCCGTCCTTGACCAGGTTTTCAGCTGCCTTCATGGCTGCGTTGACACAGGTGACCTGTGCGGCGCTTACCTTGGGGTGATCGAGCAGCTCCTCCATTCTGGTGGAGTAATCGTAGGTGTCGCCGGTCATGTCGATGTAGTGCTTGACCATCTCTGCGCCAAAGCCCAGATCCAGGGTAAAGCCGGTCTGCTCATACAGATCGTTGAGCTGATCCTGCACGCCGTATTCGATCACGTATGCCTCGTAGTTTGCAATGCAGTCTGCGATCTTGTATACCTTGCCGATCTTGTCATCCGAGTAGGAGGAGCCGGTTGCAAAGGTATTGTTGGTATGCTGGATCTTATCCGCAAAAATTTCCTCCAGCGTGCGTGCGGGCTTGTCGGTGTAGTAGTTACCGTATTGGGTTGCCACGTTGCCGGAGTTTGCTTCTGTGCTTGCTTCGGTGGAGGTGCCACCGGGATTGGTGCCGGGGTCGGTGGTATTGCTGTCCGTGCTGCAAGCCATCAAGGACATGCTCAGCATGCCAAGCACCAGCAGAACGGCAAGCACTTTTGTTGTACTGTTCATCGTAGTTATCTCCTTTTATAAATGTAGATATAGTTTCACAATTCCATTATAGCACAAGTCTTGTGACTTGTCAATGGTGGCGCGCATTTTGTCAAAATATAAGCATGAAACGCAAAAAGGGCTGCGCATTGCTGCGCAGCCCTTGGTGTGGCGATTAGCCAACCTTTACGGTGATGGACTTGATATAGAACTCACAAGGCTCGATCTGGTAGAACAGAAGGTCATCCGTGCCACCGGGAACGTTGTCGGTAAAGGTGAGGGTGTAAAGACCGGGAACGTTGGGATCTGCCGTGATCTTGTAGTTGACCTCGGCACTGTTCTGACCGCCGCCCGTCATGTTAAGCAGTACGAACGCGCCGCGAGCGCTGTCGTCCAGGTTGCCCTTGCAGTCGTATACCTGCATGGTAATGGTATACTTGTTGCCGCCAAGCACGGGGTTGTTGAGTGCAATGGAGTGGAAGTTCTCGGCAAAATAGTACGCGTATTCGCCAAATCCTGCCTCGGAAAGCATCTGCTTGGTGTAATCGTTGAGGCAAGAGGTATCGACGTAGGAGTTGACGGTGGTCTCAAAGAAGACGCCGCTTGCAAAGTCGTAGGTAAAGCCTGCGCGCAGCTGGTCTTGGGTTGCCTGGGTCATCTGCGAGGGGATGACGGTCTTGTTGGGGGAGAGACTGGGCATCTTGGTAATGGTGAAGTTACCAACGTAAATGTCCGCATAGTTGGTGGGGGTGTTATCAATGAAGAAGCGCAGCTCCTTTTCACCGGTAGCGCCAACCTGCCAATTCATTTCAAAGTGGTACATGCCCTCGCCATCGAAAATGCCCTGGCAGAGGACGCGGTTGCCGGGGGTGCTGTCCATTGCGAGCAGATACATGGTGGAGCCTTCGGACATGGGGGAGGCGATGTATGCATCAATGCTGATGTGGTAGGTCACGCCTGCCGTGAAATAGTTCTTTTTGGTCAAGCCGGTGAATTCACCGGGAGCGCTATCCAGATGCAGTACGGTTTGACCGAACTTATCGGGGGCTGCCTGAATTGCTGCCTTGGCATCGGCGTTAGAGATTTCGTCAACCTTGATTGCCTTACCGCCCTTGATGGTCACGTTCCTATCCCATACAAAGGTATGACCTTCCTCCAGCTGGCTGAGCGAGGGGTTGGCGTTGACAAAGGCTGCTATGGTCAGCTCGCCAAGATATACCTTGCCTGCGCCTTGGTATTCAATATAAGTAATGTTGCCCTTACCGGTCGAGCTGTACATCAGGGTTACGGTGGTCACCTCGCCCGTTTTTGCAAACAGATCGTCGGAGACGACTGTCTCGCCCATCACAAGGCTTGCCTTGACGGGAGATTCTGCATAATAGGTCAGCTTTACGATATAGCTGGTGTTCTTTTCATACAGGTAGGAGAGCGAGGATTTGCTCAAGCCGTCCAGATACAGCTTTTCGCCTGTGGTAGCATTGAGTGCCAGCACGCTGTTTCCTACGTTTTCCACATTGAGCTTGTCTGCAAGTGCGCGGTCGGACAGAGAGGACAGGGGAGTGACGGCAGCCGATTCACCGGTCATATTCATGGTAAACAGCGTCCAGTCCCAGGTTACGCCCAGGGAAAGATCGTCCTTGGTGGGAGAAATGCTTTGCGGGTCAACCTTGGCAGCACGGTACTGAACGGTATACAGATCGTCGGTGGTAAAGGTGTCTGCTACGGTATGCGTGCATCCGGTATTGGTGTGGATTCTGGTTCCGTTGAGCGTACAGCCCCAGAAACCGATGTCCTTGATCTCTGCACCAATGTTCTTCATACGCTTGGCGGTGTTACGGTTGTAAGCGTCCAGCTGGATCTCGCCGCCGTTGAAGGTGCAGTTCACAAAGTCTACGTTACCGGGCATAGGACCTTCTACCGAGCCTTCTACCATCATCCAGATGACCAACAGATCAAATACCGTGTTTTCTACGTACAGGTTACGCAGGAATCGGAAGGTGCCCTGGAAATGGCAGTTGGTAATGGTAGAGCCGGGAGCGCCGGTATCGCGGTTAGCAACCACGCAGCCCTCGGAAACGTTTTCAATGGTCTGACCGTAATACAGGTGGATGGTGCGCGAGCCGTCGGCATTGTCGACAACGGCACGAACACGCGCATTGCCCTTGTAGGCGCCGGACTTGAGATCGTAGATGTCAACGGTGTCACCGGGGGTGCAGGTGAACACATCTGCGGCGTTTTCGTAATTTTTGATGGTGAACGAGGTGTCACCGCTGACCTCGGTCACAACGCCCAGGGTTGCGGCGATGTTGAATACGTCGTCAAAGAGCACGTCTGCTTCGCAGTTGTTCCAGTGAATGCCTGCGGTATTGTTCTTACAGTGGTAGCCGTCACGCCAGGATACCATCTTGATCTCTCTGTCGTTGCTCTCTGCGGGTACGAGATCTACGTTCTCAAAGAACAGGTGATCCTTGTTGTGCATGAGCGCCCAAACAAAGCTGGAGGCTGCATGGATGCCAATGTTTTCAAACAGCATGGGCTGATCCGAGCCTGCCACGTGAATGACCTGGTCTGCTACGTGACCGACGCCGGGGTTGGGCAGGAATACGGTTTGACCTGCCTTGTAGGTGTGACCCTTATAGGTGACCGAGACTTCCTTGTCGCCGGTCTTGTGCATCTGGGTCATAAAGGCATGCGGACGCTGCTGCGTGCCTTCGTTATACGCGATCGAGAAACCGTTTGCACCGGAATAGTCAAAGTGGTCTACGTAAGGATTTTGGTCCAACTCAAAAATGACCGTGGAGCCTTGTACGTCCTTGACCTTACCCACCAGATAGACCGAGACAGCATAGTCAAAATGCAGATTGGTCATCTTGATGTTGCCGCAGTTGTTGAAGCGGATGTAACGCATATCGGGCGCGATCAGAATGGTGGAGTTGCAGCCGTCAATGGTCATATCGTGCGCGCCGTTCAGGGTAAAGGGGGTCAGACGACCGCCGGGAACCGAGGCTACGTAATAAGTCTTATTTTCCTCGAACCTCAGGGTTGCGTGCTGCTCGGCAGCGGCATTTACTGCGTTGAAGATGGCAGTACCGTCATCGGTCTTGCCGTCACCCACAGCGCCAAAGTCCTTAACGTACAATACGGTGCTGTTGGTAGAGCCGATGGCGCTCTTCATAGCCGCCAGCTCCTGCTTTTGCGCTTCAATCGCGTCCTTGGGCGGTTCGGGCTCCACCTCGCCGGGATCCGTCGTGATCTCTTCGGTAACCGTGGCTTGCTCGGTGGTGGTGTCTTCCGGATGGGTTGTGGGCTTGCAGGCTACAAGCGGGAGCAGCATGCATGCGCACAGAAGCAATGCAAATAATCGGATCGTTCGCATAAAATACCTCCTGGGTTATACAGATTGTATAAAGACATCTTTATTATATCATATTGTTTGGAGCATTTCAATAAGTAAGCGCAAGAAAACGATCGGACTTCGCAAAAAAATGCGCGGATCATTCTTTCATGATGCGAAGAGTTACAATTGTAACATTACATAGGCGGAATTGTGAACAAATATGCAACCCGCTTGACAAAGTGGCATACGGTCATTATAATATTCAAAAATCAAAACGGTACGAAAAGAGGATACAATGATGGCAAAGTATAGAAATTCCGAGCAGGCGTCTGCAAACTATTGTCCCAAGATCTGGGATGCAGGGGATCTGTATGCCGCTATGCGCGCACACGGAGACAGAACCGCGCTGCGCTATATTGAGGGCGGCAAGGTCAAGCAGCTGTCCTACGCAAGCTTTTGCGATCAGATCTTGCACGTGGCAGCAGGACTTGCTGCGCTGGGTCTTTCCGGAAAGAGAATTGCGCTGATCGGTGAGAACAGTCCCAAGTGGCTGAGCGCGTACGTTGCCGTGCTGGCAATGGATAGCGTGATCATTCCCATGGATAAGGAGGTCGCACAGGATCAGATCGAGCAGTTTATCGCATCGGTCGATGCCGAGGCAGTCATCTATGGGGAATCCTTCAACAGTAAATTTGACGGCGCGATGGAGAACCACCCCACCCTTAAGCATTATATTCCCATGGTGTCCGAGCGTGGCGATTGCCGGAAGGTGACGGCATATGATAAGGTGCTGGCATTGGGTGCTGAGCGCGCAGAGCAGGGCTGGGCGCTGCCGCGCATTCAGGATCGCTCCAAAATGGCACAAATGCTGTTTACCTCGGGCACGACAGGCTCCTCCAAGTGCGTCATGCTCAGCCAGCAGAATATTTATTCCACGGTCAACGCGGCAATGCAGTACATCAACATGACGCCCGACGACGTTTCCTTAAGCGTACTGCCCGTGCACCACACCTACGAGCTGATGTGCCTGCAGGCAGAGCTGTTGCTCGGTATGACCGTATGCATCAACGACAAGCTGCGTCACGTGGTCAAGAACATGAACCGCTTCAAGCCCACCATTATGACGCTGGTGCCCCTGTTCCTTGACACCATGGAGAAAAAGGTATGGGCAGAGGCAGAGAAAAAGGGAAAGGCAAAGACGCTGCGTGCTGCTATGAAGGCATCGGACGCGATGCGCAAGACCGGCGTGGATATGCGCCGCAAGCTGTTCGCGGACGTGCATAACGCCTTTGGCGGCAATCTGCGCACCATCATTTGCGGCGGCGCAAAGCTCAATCCCGCGCTCATCCACACCTTTGATAGCTTTGGTATTACGGTCTATGAGGGCTGCGGCATTACCGAATGCTCTCCCTTGACCACGCTCAACCCCTTCTTTGCGCCCAAGCCCGGCGCGATCGGTGTACCCGTGAGCAGCTGCAATCTGCGCCTGGATACCACCGGCTATGCCAAGAATGAAAAGGGCTATCGCGAGGGTGAGATCCAGGTCAAGGGCAGCAACGTCATGCTGGGCTATTACCAAAATCCCGAGGCAAATGCGGCTGTGTTTACCGACGACGGCTGGTTCCGCACGGGTGACGTAGGATATGCGGACGAGCAGGGCTACTACTACATCACGGGCAGATGCAAGTCGGTTATCGTGCTGGATAACGGCAAGAACGTATTCCCCGAGGAGATTGAGGAATACCTTAGCACGCTGGATACGGTTGCTGAGTGCGTGGTCGTGGGCAGAAAGGCTGACGAGAACACGCCTACTGCGCTTGTGGCGGTGATCTATCCCAACTATGAGAAGTTCGGAGCAGACTGCTCGGACGAAAACGTCAGCGCAACCATTCTGGCTTCCATCCGCGCCATCAACCGCGAGCTGCCCAGCTTTAAGCAGGTCGGCTTGATCGAGCTGCGCAAGACCGAGTTTGAAAAGACCACGTCCAAGAAGATCAAGAGACACCTGATCAAGTAACACAATAAAAATCGGCAGAGGGTTTCCTCTGCCGATTTCATTTATGTATGGATAAGGTTTTGAATCAGTCCTTCTTCTTGGTGCAAGCAACACCCAGTGCGAGCAGAGAAACGGTTACAAGACCTGCGCCGATGACGCTGCCGCAGCCCTTTTCCTCTTCCACCTTGGTGGTGGTTGCGGGCTTCTTGGTGGTTTCCTCTGCGGATTCCTGCTCGGTCTCTGCTTCGGTCTGCTCCTCGGTGACCTGCTCCGTGGTGGTTTCTTCGGCTTCCTCGTTGTAGCCGCACCATTCCAGAGCCTCTTCCTCGCTTGCGAAGAACACGATGTCGGTCAGGTACATCACAGCACCCTCTTCAGCGCCTGTAATGTCAACGCGGAAGGTTCTGTACTGACCCTCTGCATCGTCGGTCAGGTCGTAGACAAAGAAGAGCTCGCCGTTGCCGTTGTCGTGAACGAAATCGCTGCTGGTCTTGTAGTCCTCGGAAAAGTTGAGAACGTCGCCTGCGCAATAGTAGATCTCGAAATCGTCAAACAAGATCTCCTCGGCAAGCACCTTGATTACGACAAAAGGAGCTGCCTCAACGGTCAGAGATTCGAATTCAAAGCGCTTGAAGAACTTGGAGATGTCCAGACCAATGTGGGGGTCCTCAGCGTTGTCGATCTCCATCTTGATGCCTTTCCATTCGTTGGACTTGGAAACGCTGCCCGTTCCCTTGACCATGTGGTTGGCATTCAGAATGATGTTCTTCTTGCCGGTGATTTCGGAATTGAACACGATGTGGTTGGGTGCCTGTGCGCTTGCTGCTTCGGTTTCTGCCTCGGTGGTCTCTTCCTCTGCGAAAACGCAAATGGACAGGCAGCTGATCAGCAGAGCTGCGATCAGGATTGCGGATAAGATGTTTCTCATGGTAATTCTCCTTATTTTTTATTATTTTTTTATTTTTTTATATTTTATTATTTTTTTATTCTGCTTTGCAGGAGCAGGGCTTGGTGAAAAATCCGGTCAGATCCATCTCCCAACGCCCCTCCGGGCTCTGACGGAAGCCGATCGCCTTGATCAGCGTCTCGTCCTGTACCGTGCCTGTGTAGTATGCCAGATGTACGTCACACAAATCTATAAAGTTGAGTGCAGCGCGACCTGCCGTGAACATTGCCTGGAATGCATCGGCATCGGGCAGGGAAATCAGCGAGTGCAGCTCGCCGTGGTCGGCGTAGATGTTAAACTGGCAAACGCCTGCAAATTCGCCCTCATCCCATACGCTGTAGCAAAAATCCTCGGCAAGGTATTCCACGCCGCAAAGATGGCAGATCTTTTCCTGCGTGGGCTTGTCCTGAATGGGTTTTACCTCAAACATGGTCGCGTTCTCCTTTCAGGTAAGCAATCTGGTTGCCGCTCAGGCGCACGTACTTGCCCTCGGCAAGCTCACCAAGCTCCACCTCACCGATCGCCACGCGCACCAGCTGTTTCACTCGCAGGTTTTGCAGCTCGCAAATGCGGCGGATCTGGCGGTTTCTGCCTTCGTAAAGCGTCATTTCGAGGAGCGTTTCGTGCTCGCCCTCGGCAAGCTTGCGCACGCGGATAGGCTGGGTCAGGTAACCGTCCAGCTCGGTGGGGGCACCCAGCCCGGTCATTTGTGCGGTGGTGGGGCGACCTGCCACCAGCACGTGGTAGATCTTGGGAATGTCATGGCGAGGGTGGGTCAGGCGGTTGGCAAGCTCACCGTCGATGGTCATGAGCAACAGTCCCGAGGAGTCCATGTCCAGTCTGCCTACGGGATAGACGCGCGTGCCAATGCTTCGCGTCAGCTCCGCAACGGTGGGGCGTCCCTTTTCGTCCGACATGGTGGTCACAAAGCCGCGCGGCTTGTTGAGCATCAAATAGACCTTGCCCGATTGCTTGGAGGGCAGAATGCGCTTGCCTGCGTATTCCACTACGTCCTTTCCGGGGGTGATCTTTTGACCCAGCTCGGCAATGGTGCCGTTGACCTTGACGCGACCCTTTTTAATTTCTTCCTCTGCCGCACGGCGCGAAAGCACGCCGCAATCGGTAAAGTATTTTGCAAGTCTGATCGGTTCGTTCATAAAATTTCCTTTATTATATAGAGTAGCTTGCGCAGCCATGAAAACGGCGTGCGCACGTGTTGGATTTGATCAATGCCGTATGCCGCATACAGCGGCTGACGGGCGATCACCTCGCCGTTCAGTGACCATATCGCCTCGCCAATTGCCTCGCCCGCCCGGATGGGGGCATAGGAAACGTGCGGTGCATGGATCGTGCAGGTGATGTTACCGCGCTTGCGCGGCAGGGTGAGCGATACGTCCGAATCGGTCTGTAGGTACAGCTCGTTTTGCGTGCCGCCCACAACGGGAACAGACGCAAGGTACGCGCCGTGCTCCGAGAGCGTCACGCGCTCGTAGGTGGCAAAGCCGCCCTCGTGCAATGCGGTATGGGTGCGCCAGTCGTCGGGGCAATCCAGCGTAACGCACACAAGGCGCACGCCCTCGCGCTCGGCAGCGCTGACTAAGCACCGACCGCTCTTTTTGGTAAAGCCGGTCTTGACACCGATGCAGCCGTCCAGCGAGGAGAGCAGCTTGTTATGATTGCGCAGCACACGCGCCCCTTGCTGCTCGCGCAGGGGAATGACCTTTTTAGTGGTGGAAACGATGCGCAAAAACGCCTCATTCTGCAAGGCGTACGCCGTGATCACGGCAAGGTCGTAGGCGGTGGTGTAGTGTCCGTCTGCGTCCAGCCCGTGCGGATTTTGAAAATGCGTGTTTTGTACGCCGATCTCTGCAGCCTTTTGGTTCATCAGCGCAGCAAAGCCCTCCACGCTGCCTGCCACCTCGTATGCCAGTGCAGCGGCGGCATCGTTAGCAGAGGAGAGCATGAGTGCATACAGCAGCTGCTCCACCGTCAGGCGCTCGCCCGGATAGAGGTAGACCGAAGAGCCCTCCACGCCCACGGCGTGTGCGTCCACGCATACCGTCTGCTGCAGCGCACACCGCTCCAGCACGACCAGGGCGGTTATGATCTTGGTGGTGGACGCCATGGGCATGCGGGTATGCGCGTGCTGCTCGAACAGCACCTGTCCGCTATCGGCGTCGATCAGTACGGCAGCCCCGGCACCAACCGATGCGGGCAATGCCGTGTCGGTGCTTTGGGCATGGATCGGCAAAAAGCTGCTCAGCGCGCACAGCGCAAGGCAAAGCAACGCACATAAGGTGCGCAAGATCGGATGTAATTGCATAGTACCCCCATTGTGACCGTGATACTACAATATACGGTGCTATAGAGGGGTGTATGTCTTATTCCGCTTCTTTTTCGGTTTCGATGGCGGGCTGGGGCTCGCCGTCCTGCTTCATCTCTGCAAACTTGTCAAAGATGTTCTTAAGGCGATATACGATGTCGGGGGTGCGTTCCAGCAGATCCGCCACCTGCTCAATCGTATCCTTGGGCGCCTTCTGACCGACGTTGATCATCTCGACACGACCCTCGTGGGAAACAACCAGGAAGCCCACGGGCTGTACCGAAAGACCGGTGCCGCCGCCACCGCCGAAGTTCTTGGCAGATGCATCCTTTTTGCCGTCAAAATCCAGACCGCCCGAAGCAAAGCCCATGGAGATCTTGGATACGGGAATGATGGTAACGCCGTTGGAGGTCTCCATGGGCGTGCCGATCACCGTGTTGGCGTCAATGATGGTGCGGATGTTTTCAAGGGATTCCTTGATGATTTCTTGGATCTTGTTGTTCTCAGACATACTAACAGTTCCTTTCGTATATGAAAAATCAATTTATTTCGCGTTTTCGGGTTTCTTGGTGATAAGGTGATCCTTGTGGCGCAGCACCACGGGGATCAGGGAAAGCAGCGTGTGCAGGGTGCGGAAGACGCTGAAGGACACGACCAGCATAAAGTCGGTGCGTGTCATCTCGCCTGCGTAATCGGGGCGGATGTCCACGTCGGTCTTGCGCACGCGCAGCACGGTGTGTGCGTCCAGCACGGCAAGCAGATCGGCAAGTGCAGCCCAGACAGCGCCGCAAATGAGGGCGGTTTGTGCGGCGTCTTTGCCCACCACGTCTAAGTGCAGGCGGCAGACGTGCACGTGCAGTCCCTTGCGCGTACCCTCGAAGAATGCCTCGATCATCTCGCGGATCATGCAAAGCAATACTTCAATATCCAGCTTGCCCTCGCTCTTTTGGGGCTTGGGCTTTTCCGCCTTAGGGGCAGGGGCTTGCTTTTTGGCAGCCTTGCTCTCGGCGCGCTTTTGCATCAGCGCACGGTAAAGCGCGTTTTGCCGTATGGATTCCAAGCGGTCCTGGGGACGGCGCGCGTATTTTTGGGCGGCGCGCTCCGCCTTCTTTTTGGTATAGGTGCGCAATCTGCGCAGCTTCTTGGGCGGACGGGGCAGAGAGACTACCAAAATTCCGCCTACGTATAGCTTGAACAGCAGCGTGTCGCAATAGCCGATCTTGATCTTGATGCGCAGCGCAAGCAGCGCCAGCACCAGTGCCAGCACCACAAGTGCGATTGCGGCAAGCACGACCAACGCGATCTTGAGTCCGAGTGGCATGGCAGCCTCCTTTCCGAAAAAATGGTATGGGAAATCAGACCTCGGCGCGGCTGTCGTCCTCGGCAACCTCGGTGTATTCGCCCTCGGGCAGCGGCTCCTCGGCAGGAGTCTCGACCTCGATCTCCATCGACACCTGCTCCGCTTGCGCGGCTGCAATGCTCAGCGCCTCGGTCTCGGGCAGCTCGGAGAGCGAATTCAGACCGAATACGCGCAGGAATTTGTCGGTGGTGACGTACAGCATGGGACGACCGGGTGCGTCCATTCTGCCGCAAGCCTCGATCAGGTTCTTGTCAAGCAAGGAACCAACGGCATACGAGCTGTCTACGCCGCGCACCGCGTCCACGTAAGCGCGGGTAACAGGCTGGTTGTAGGCAACGATGGCAAGCACCTCCATGGAGGAGGCGGACAGGTTGCCGCCGCGCTTGATGCCCAGCGCCTCACGGATATAGGGCATATATTGCTCCTTGGTGGTCAGCTGGCAGGTCTCGGGCAGGCAAAGCATCAGGATGCCTCTGCCGGCGTTTTGGTATTCGCTTGCCATGTGCTCGCAAAACAGGCGCACGTCGGAGGCGGAAAGACCCAGTACCTCGGCAAGCTTATCGTATTTAACGGGATATCCTGCGGCAAAGAGGATTGCCTCAATGGCTTCGCCGATATCCGAAATGGTCGGAGTTTGTTGTTCGTTCATTGCTCTTGCACCTCACTGTTCTGGTTTTGGGGCTGTCTTTGATCGGCGGGAATGGGATTGATGCGCAGTCTTGCACCCGAGCGATAGATCGAATGCTCGTCGGCATCCTCATCGTCAAGCAGTACGTCGCGTACCTTGAGCAGCTCGAGAACGCCTAAGAAAATAGCGATCATATCGGCGTGCGACACCGAATCCGAGAGCAGCTCCTCGATCTGCGTCCATTCCTTTTTCTTCATGCGGTGTAAAATGCCCACGATCTTTGCCTCGACCGGCACGATGGGCTTGGCGATCATGGGGGTAAATACCACCTTTTCCTTGCCGTCGTTGGCTTCGTTGTAGGCAATGATGCGTCGCACCGCCGCGCAGAGGCTGGTGACCTGCTGGTCGTCCACAAATGTCTTGTCTACCGAAATTTCGTCGGTATCCTTGACCATACGCCCCACGTATTTGTCATAGCGCAGCTTGAGCTTTGCCGCGCCCTCCTTGGCTTGCTGGTATTTCAGCAGCGCGTCTGCCAGCTCGGCTCGGGGGTCCTTTTCGTCCGCCTTTTCGTCGCGTGGCAACAGCATCTTGGTCTTGATCAGGATCAGCTCGCTTGCCATGACCAAAAATTCCGAAGCGACCTCCAGATCCAGCTTTTTCGCCTCGCGAATGTACGCGAGGTACTGGTCGCAGATCAGCGAGATGGGAATATCCTCAATGCTGACCTTGTTTTTCTGGATCAGCGTCAGCAGCAGATCCAGCGGGCCTTCAAAGTCAAATGATTCAATTTTATATTTGAGTTCAGCCATGAGTCACCGCCGTTATCATAAAATCAGGGTAAGAATCAGATTTAAGGGGAACGCGAGAATTGCTTCCAGAATGCCAAGCAAAAATTCGACCACAATGCCGACGGGCGAAAAGCCCAGACGGGAGCACACCATCAGAATCACGAGCAGCACAATGCCGGTGTAGCGCTCGTACTGCATGACCTTGAAGTACCACTTGCTGGGCAGCAGCACGTATGCAAAGCGCGAGCCGTCAAACGGAGGCACGGGAATGAGGTTGAATACTGCCAGCGCCAGGTTGAGATAGGTGCTCATGAACAGAAAGTTTTCCAGTATCCAGATCCAGATGCCGGTGGATTCCACGCCGGAAAGGATCAGCACAAACTCGGTCAGCAAATAGAGAAAGCAGCTGACGGTGGCGATCAGGAAATTGGAAAGAGGACCTGCAATGCCCGAAAGCGCCATGCCAACGCGCGGATTTTTGAAATTGCGCGTGTTGATGGGCACGGGATTTGCCCAACCAAATCCTACGATCAGCATGCACAGAAAGCCCATGGGGTTTAAGTGCTTTAAGGGGTTGAGCGTCAGTCTGCCAAGATTTTTGGCAGTAGAGTCACCCAGCCAGTACGCCGCCAGACCGTGCGCGGTCTCGTGTACCGAAAGGGCAAACATGATAATGGGGAGAGAGAGCAGGATGGAGACCAGCGAGAGCTTGAAGTCCACGCTGCCAAAGCCTTCACTCAGACCCGATTGTAACAAATTGAGAAGCATAATTTACCTCGTGCAAACGGGATCGGTTACGTCATACGCAAGCAGATCACGGTAGGTCTCGCGGCGCACGACTACGCGCGCCTGACCGTCCCGGATCATGACAAGCGGAGGACGGGGGATCTTGTTATAGTTGGATGCCATGGAGTGCTGGTATGCACCCGTAACCAGCATGGCAAGGATATCGCCGCGTACCGGCTTTTGCAGCATCATGCCCTCGCCGAGCAGGTCGCCCGATTCGCAGCAGCGACCGGCAACCGTGGCACAAAAGTCTGCGGGCAGGGACGCCTTGTTGGCAATCAGCGCGGTATAGGGGGACCCATAGAGCGCGTAACGGGGGTTGTCGGGCATGCCGCCGTCCACCGATACGTAATTCTTAAAGCCGGGGATCTGCTTGACAGAGCCTACGGTGTAGAGCGTTGCGCCCGCCCCTGCCACGATCGAGCGACCGGGCTCTAAGATCACGCGGGGCATGGGCATGCCGTGCTCGGCGCACAGCGCCTTGACCGCGCCTGCGATGGTCTGCATGGTGCTCTGTACGTCCATGGTAGGCTGCTCGGCGGTATAGCGCACGCCAAGACCGCCGCCGAGATTGAGCTCGGTCAGTCTTGCGCCGTGCCTGTGTATCATATCCGCCATGAATGCAACCATGATCTGTGCCGCCTCCAGGAAGGGCTCGGCATCAAAGATCTGCGAGCCGATGTGGCAATGCAATCCCTGCAGATCCACTCCGGGAGCGGAAAGTGCGCGCAGCACCATCTGCTCGGCAATGCCTGCGTAAATGGCGGAGCCGAATTTGGAATCCACGCCGCCCGTGGAGATCGCCTTGTGGGTGTGGGGGTCAATGCCGGGGGTGATGCGCAACAGAATGCGGGCGCGCATGCCGCGTGCGAGTGCCTGTGCGCTCAGGGAATCCAGCTCCTCGGCGTTATCCACCACAAACGTGCCAACGCCCATATCCAGCGCCTGCGCCAGATCCGCGTCGGTCTTGTTGTTACCGTGAAAATAAATGCGCTCTGCGGGGAAGCCTACGCTGTCTGCAATATAAAGCTCACCGGGGGAAACGCAGTCAATGCCCATGCCTTCCTCGGCAGCAATGCGGTAAATTTCCGCACAGCACAGCGCCTTGGAGGCAAACAGCGGCAATGCGCTTTCACCAAACGATTCTCTGGCGCAGCGCAGGTACAGACGCATCTGTGCGCGCACCGCGTTTTCGTCCAGGAGATTGACCGGCGTGCCAAACTCGGCAGCCAGCTCGGTCGTGTCCAAGCCGCCCACGGTCAGGTGTCCTTGGTCGTTGATATCAAAATGGGGATAGAGAAGCATGGTAATACCTCGAAATCAGAGAATGGAAATTTCAATAAAATCCGAAATTTGCCTGGGGGCAAATTTCTTCCACAACATTGCGCCGGGGGCGCAATATTTCACCCGCACGCAGTGCGGATTTCACGTTTGCCAAAGGCAAACATTTCACATTTCGCGCAGCGAAATATTTCACCCCAACGTCAGTTGGGGGTAGGAAGATCCGCGTGTGAGCAGATGACCTTCCAGACCTCGTTTTTGCCCTCGCCCTTCAAGGAAGAGAACGGAATGATGGGCGTGCCGAGCTTGATGAGCTTGTGCGAAGCGAGAGCTGCCAGGTTCTTTTCTCGCTCGGTCTTGTTGAGCTTGTCTACCTTGGTGGCAACGATGGCGTAGGGAATGCCGCTCTGGTTGAGAAAATCCACCATCATCTCGTCGTCACGCGTCAGACCCACGCGGCTGTCCACCAGCTGCAGCACCAGACAAAGCAGATCCACGTTGGGATTATTGGTGAAGTAGCCGTCGGTCAGGGTCGACCATTTTTCCTTATCCGCAGGGTTACGGGCTGCAAAGCCGTAGCCGGGCAGGTCGACCAGAAACAGTTTTTTATCGACGTTGTAGAAATTGACCGTAATGGTCTTACCCGGCGCGGAGGAAACGCGCGCCAAGGATTTTCTGCCAAGGAGCGTGTTGAGCAGCGAGCTCTTGCCCACGTTGGAGCGCCCCGAAAAGGCGACCTGGGGAATGGGATTGGTGGGGAACTGCTTGGCAAGTCCCGCGCTGATCTGCAGCTGGGAGTTTTGTGTCATCAAAGCCATTATTTTACCTCTGTAAACGACGTAGCGGGTGCGCGCACAGCGTCCGTAGCTACGGGAATGTAGTGGGAAATTTCGGGGGAAGCAGAGACGGTCTCGCCTGCCTCGGGGCGTGCCAGCGCCACGGCGAGTACGTCCTCCATGCGGCTGCAGGGCACAAAGCGCACGTGCTGCTTGACCTCGGGATCAAGCTCGTGCATGTCGCGCATGTTATCGGCGGGAATGCACACGGTGTCCGCTCCCGCTGCGTAAGCGGCAAGCGTTTTTTCTTTTAAGCCGCCAATAGCAAGCACTCTGCCGCGCAGCGTGATCTCACCGGTCATGGCAACGTTGCGGCGTACGGGAATGCCGGATAGCGCGCTGATCATAGCGGTTGCCATGGTCACGCCTGCGCTGGGGCCGTCCTTGGGCACAGCACCCTCGGGTACGTGCACGTGAATATCCTTTTTGGTGTAAAAGTCGGTGGGAATGCCGTAGGTGGTGGCAACCGAGCGCACGTAGGTCAGCGCTGCCTTGGCGCTTTCCTTCATCACGTCGCCCAGCGAGCCGGTCAGCTCGATCTTGCCGGTGCCGTCGGTCACGGCAACCTCCACGCGCAGCACGTCACCGCCCACCTCTGTCCAGGCAAGGCCGTTGACCTCGCCCACCTCGTCCACGGGCGAGATCGCGTCGGGCAAGCGCTTGCGCGGGCCAAGATAGCCGGCTATGTCGCAGGCGTCAACGGTAATGCGCTTGGCTTCGGTCTCCACCAGCTGCTTTGCCGCCTTACGGCACAGGTCTGCGATGATGCGCTCCAGATTACGCACGCCTGCCTCGCGGGTGTAGTATTCAATCAGCTCGTCCACGGCAGCGTCGGTCAGTTTTACCGTACGCGCGGAGAGTCCGTGTCTTTTCAGCTGCTTGGGGATCAGGTGATTTTTTGCAATGCTGCGCTTCTCACTCTTAGTGTAGGTCTTAAGCTCAATGATCTCCATACGGTCGATCAAGGGGCGCGGTACGGTCTCCAGGGTATTGGCGGTTGCAATGAAAAGGCAATCCGAAAGGTCGAAGGGCAGCTCCACAAAGTGGTCGCGGAAGAATTTGTTCTGCTCGGGATCCAGCACCTCCAGAAGTGCGGAGGAGGGGTCACCGTGTGCGCTGATCGAGAGCTTGTCGATCTCGTCAAGCAGGATGAGCGGATTGCGCACGCCCGCACGGGAAAGGGCGTCGATAATTCTGCCGGGCATAGCGCCGATATAGGTCTTTCTGTGACCGCGGATATCCGCCTCGTCACGCACGCCGCCCAGAGAAACGCGTACGTACTTGCGCTTCATGGCACGCGCGATGGACGCGGCAACCGAGGTCTTGCCCACGCCGGGAGGGCCGACTAAGCAAATGATCTGATTTTTAAGCTCGGGGGAGAGCTGCTTGACCGCAAGGAACTCAAGAATGCGCTCCTTGACCTTTTCCATGCCGTCGTGATCGGCATCCAGTACCTTCTTGGCAGCAGAGATGCTGATGCGGTCCTTGGTGGTCTTGTTCCAGGGCAGGGAGAGGCAAACGTCCAGGTAATTCTCCAGCACGCCTGCTTCCGCAGAGCCGAAGGGGGTGCGGGAAAGGCGATCGTTTTCCTTGAGCAGCTTTTTCTCTACCTCCTCGGGCAGATGCGCCTGTTCAATGCGCTTTTTGTTTTCCCAGATCTCGTTGTCACCCTCGCCAAGCTCCTCCTGCAGGGTGCGGATCTGCTCGCGCATGTAGTATTCCTTCTGGTGTCTGGCAATGCGCTCACGCACGCGCGCGTTGATCATGGCATCACATTCCAGTACCTCTGCCTCGTGATCCAGCATCATGGTCACGGTCTCAATACGGATCATGGGGTCAAAGCATTCCAGAATGGTCTGCTTATCCTCGGAGCGCAGCAGCACGTTGGCAGCGATCATATCGGCAAGCATGCCGGGATCCTTAAGCGCGCGCGCCGCGTGCATAAGCTCCTCACCCGAGGCGGGCAGGTGGCGCACCACGCGCTCCATAGATGTCAGCGCCTGACGCATGAGTGCCTCGGCGCGGATGCCGCCGTTGTCCTTGAGTGTGTAGGATTTGCACATGACCTCGGCATAGGTAGCATCCTCGGTGGGGTGCAGGGCAGAGATCATGCCGCGCGACATACCTACGGCAATGGCGCGGTTCTGACCGTCAGCCGACTTGACCAGCTGACGGATCTTGGCAACTGTGCCAACGCGGTGCAGCTTGGCAAGCGAGGGCTCGCCGCCATCGGGCTCACCGGGATTACGCAAAGTCACCAAAAGCACGGGCAGCGACCCTTGTGCGGCAAGCTTTGCTGCATGCGCAGAGCCAAAGCTATCCTGGGCAATATCAAAATTGATGGTGGCGCCGGGGAATGCAACAATACCGCGCAAGGCGATTACGGGCATGGTCATCATTTCGGCTTTTTCTATGTAAGACGACATAGCTGATAGTGTTCCTTTCGATTTTGGGGTAGTGCGATATATATGACGTCGCGAGGACGGGATAATACTATATCAACATAACATTATAGCACAACTGTGCGGGAAATGCTATATGTTTCAAGGTTTATTTACAATTATAATATAGTTTTTTTCAAAAAAAGCATAAAAAAAGCGCTTGAGCGCGCCATCCTGATACAAAGAAAAAACG
Organism: Eubacteriales bacterium; assembly: GCA_045650025.1. Lineage (GTDB taxonomy): Bacteria > Bacillota > Clostridia > Oscillospirales > CAG-272 > SVQP01. The sequence continues at coordinate 32,161 of JAZRQR010000062.1, read as the reverse complement.
GAATCGGTGTAAACCGATCCCGCTTCCGAGCCTGCTTGCCAAAACGTCCTATGCAAGCAAAGCAGAGTGAGGAACAACATTTGGCGTCTTTGCACGCTTTATATCATGAGATTGATATTCCGCAAAGTCCGACTTGAGCTGCCTCAAACGACGGAACGTCCTGCTTCCGTCGAGCAAGATTATTATACCGCACAAGTCGCATTTTGTAAATTGGCAAAGTTGACGATTTTTGGCGAGATATTTCGTGAAAAGGACTACGGGTGAGAAAATAGCCGTGATTTTTGCAAATTATTTTGGCTATTTTCCCGATAGACATGCATGTCGTACTGAACAACTGTTCGTTTTGCCGCCGCAAAAGAAGAGAGAAAAGCAGCCGCAAGCACTCTTGTCTTGCGGCTGCCGGGAAATTACTTTTTCTTTTTGGTGATTATGGTCAAGACTGCTGCGGGGAGCAGGAGTGCAAATGCACCAATGCTCAGCAGCGATTTGCAGCCGCCCGCCTGCTCGGCGTCGGTCTCGGCGTCGGTTTCGGGCATCTGCTCGGTGGTTGCGTCATCCTCTGCGGGAGCGGTGTCAGGCTCTGCCGTCACCGTTTCAGAGGCTTCGGGGCCAAGAGCGTTTTCCTTGGTCGAGACGTAGCTGTACTTGAAACGACCCGAGGGTGCTACGTCGCCCGAGATGTAGAAGTCCATAATATCGCCCGAGAAGGTGGTGTACACGTAGCCGCTCTCGCCGTACGCGCCTTGATCTGCTTCGTCGTGCACGTTGTCGGTCCAGGCAAAGTTGATGGTGAAGTCGTAGTCTGCAAGCTCCAGTGCGTTCTTGGGCACTTTGATCTGCATGTAGCTGCCGCTGACGGTGTAGTCTACCTCGCACACTGCCTCGGTGTCGTAGCCGTTGCCTGTGAACTTTTCCAAGTATGCCTTGGTGGCGGTGGGAGAGGTCTTGTTGATGACAAAGTCAAAGGTCTCCCAGCCCTGGTTGTTTTGATTGGTGTCCAGATACAGTACCATCCACAAAGGATCGGTGTAGGGGGTGATATCCTCGTTGCACTCTACGTAGAAGTAAACGTAGTCAGCGTCTCTTGCCACGCGTGCACCGATGATGTCGTTTCTGCCGGAGTATTCGTGGTAGGTCAGCTCACCCCAGCCGTCGCCCTCGCGGTCACCGGTGTTGCCGATGTAGGCGGCGTAGTAGGGTTTCACCGCGCTCCATTGCGCGTTATCCTTGGAAATATCAATCGTTACCATAGTGCCGGGCGTGGGGATGGGACGTACGCCCTTGTACTGACGGATAAAGTTGACCATCTGGTAATAGTAATGGTCCTTGAGGTCGCCCTTGGTGGGCTCGATATCGCGCGAGAATTCGTCGTTGTACTGGTCGCAGAACGCGTTGGTGACGGCGGATGCGTATCCGCTGGGCCAGCCGTCGATGCGTGCCATTGCCCATTCGTTCCAGCCCGTGATGAAGATGACCTTGGGGTCGATCTCCAGAGCGTAGTTGAATTGCTCTGCGAAGTTGTAGCCCCACTTGGAGGCTTCCTTGCCTTCCACTTCGTAGCGGTTTTCGTAATCGTGCGTGTAGGAGCGCCCCATGACGTTGTTGCCGCTCATTGCCGAGATCATGTCCAGCGCGTAGTTATGGTTTTGCGCAATGCCAACCGTGATCTGCTCGATAATGCCGTTGGTCTTGTCCTTGCTGGATACGCTGTAGGTTGCTTGCGGGTAAGTGGAGAGCCAGCCCCACTCCTTATTCTTGGTCCTGGTGACCTCGTAAGCGGGTTGGCCGCCGCGCCAGGTAAAGAATTTCTTGATTTCCTTGCCGGCGTTATCACTTGCGCTGATGGCTTCGCTGCGTGCCATGAGCATGGGCTTGCCTTCCCAGTAGAACCAAAGCTTGTGGTATTCGCTGGAGCGGTAAAAGTCCATGTAAAGCTCACGTACCTGCGTGTTGGTGTCCGCGCCTCCCGCAAAGGGCATCATGAAGGAGACCTTGGGAGTCAGCACGCCGTCGTCCATGGCGTCCGACCAGGATTCAAACAGGGCAGTGTAGCCCGATTTGTGGGTAGCGGTGCTGTTGGTGTTATCGGTAAATACGGCGTCGATGCCGGCATTGGCAAGCAGCTCTCCCTGGCGGCGGATGACCCAGGTATCGGTGCTTTCGTAGTAGCCGTAAACAGATTCGTTCCAGGAGCCCTGGAAGTTGCCGATCTGCCAAACCTCATGGTTGGGGTCCCGGATGGCCTCGGGGTACTGCTCCGAGATCTCGTTGATATTGAGTACCTTGGGTCTGCCCAGATGCCAGGTCCAGAAGAAGATGGCAACCGTTTTGTCATCGCGGGGATTTCCTACCTCGGCGTTGGTCAGCGAGGTGCGTCCAAGACCGTCGGTGAATACCCAGGTGTCGGGCATAACCTCGTGTGTATAGATCAGGCTGTCCTCCGGAATGACGTATTCCTCGGGAGAGGTGTGGTTGCCGTCTACAGGAACCTCAATGGTCTCGCATTGTCCGAACGGCTCGTCGGGAGCACTTGTAAAGGTGATCTTGAGTTCGGGCTCGTATTTTTTCTCGCTACCGTCAATATACGTAAAGCCCTTGCCACCCTCCACGTCGGTATTGGTCCAAACGCCCACCGTACCGCGCACGTCCACAACGGCAAACAGGTATTCGCCTGCGGGCTGTGCTGCAAAGTCCAGACGGTTGGTGGCATTGTCGCGCAAGGGGTCAATGCGAACCGATGCAATGGGCTCTGCTTTCATGGAATCTACGGGATCGCCCGTCCATTTGTACAGGGCAAGCGTGCATGCGCAGTTGGTCTCTGTCCAAGTGGGCATAGAGAAGGAAAATCCGGTAAATTCGCCATTCACCTTGGCGCGGTAGGCAAAGTTGGTCTCCACGCGCACGGCGTTGCGTGTGCCGCCCGTACCGTTCGTGACCGGGATCTCCACCGCGGCTGCGGGAAGAATGGCTGCCGTGATGCAGGCTGCCAGCACCAGCGTGCAAAGCAGCGCGGAGGTCAGCAGGGGAAAGAGTGTGCGCTTTTTCATAAGTGAACTCCTTTGCGGTATCATATTTGTATATATTGTATCATACAGGGCATTTTGTGTCAATGAGATTGGTGCACTTTTTTGAGGCTGCGCAGTATTTTTATAAAGGCACGAAAAAAATTTCGAATACCTATTGACAAACGGCGCAAGGTGTGGTATAATTGCGCGGTAAATGAAGTGAAGCCCCTCGGTTTCCACCCTGCCGCCAAAGAGCGCGCACGGGTTGATATTCTCTTTTCTTGTGCCGATGGAATCGGTGCAGTGGGCGTACGGGGGCAATTGCTTCTGTACGATTTTTATTTTCCGGAGGTGTTTACCCATCGCTACCAATCAAAAAGACACGCTTATCAATGAGGAGATCAACTTTGATCAGATCCGCGTAATTGGCAATGACGGTGCAATGCTGGGCATTATGAGCTCGGATCAGGCACTGCAGATGGCTTATGACAGATCTCTCGATCTGGTTATGATGTCGTCGCCCGACGCCGTTCCCCCCGTGTGCAAGATCATGGACTACGGCAAATATCGCTTTGAAAAGGATAAGCGCGAAAAGGAAGCAAAGAAGAAGCAGCAGGTCATTGAGACCAAGGAAATTCAGCTTTCCTGCCGCATTGACACCCACGACTACGAGACCAAGATGAAGAGAGGCCGTAAGTTCTTAGAGCAGGGCAACAAGGTCAAGGTCGTTCTGGTCTTCCACGGCCGTGAAATGAGCCATCAGCAGCTCGGTAAGGACATGATCGACAAGTTTATTGCAGACTGTCAGGATCTCGGCACCACCGACAAGAAGCCCGTTCTCAACGGTAAGCTGCTCAGCGTGGTCATCTCGCCCGTGAAGAAGAAATAATTTTCGTTCATTTTATAATTCCAAAGGTGCGCCCTTTCCATTGCGCCCCAAGGAAAAAATGATAGTGCCAATGAGCACACCAATCAAAATTGAAAAGGAGAAACAGTAAAATGGGAAAGGTTAAGACACACAAGGCTTCGGCTAAGAGATTTTCCGTTACCGGTACCGGCAAGGTTAAGATGAACCACAGCCACCACCGCCACAAGCTTGGCATTAAGGATCAGAAGAGAAAGAGACACCTGCGCACCGGTGCAACCATCGCAAGCGCAAAGGTCGCTGCAAACATCAGAGAACTGATTCAGAAGTAATCGGAAGAAATTAGCAGAAGGAGGATAAGAAAATGGCAAGAGTTAAGGGCGCTATGATGGCGCGTAAGAGAAGAAATAAAGTTCTGAAGGCTGCAAAGGGCTACTGGGGTGCTAAGTCCAAGCACTTCAAGATGGCTAAGCAAGCCGTAATGAAGTCCGGTAACTACGCTTTCGCCGGCAGAAAGCTGAAGAAGAGAGACTTCCGTCGTCTGTGGATCACCAGAATCTCCGCAGCTTGCAAGGCAAACGGCATGAACTACTCCAGCTTCATGAACGGTCTGAAGAAGGCAAACGTTACCCTGAACAGAAAGATGCTGTCTGAGATCGCAATCAGCGATCCCGCTGCATTCACCGCTCTGTGCGAGCAGGCTAAGGCTGCTCTGTAATTGAATATTGGGGATGCTTACACGTGTGTGCGGGCATCCCCAGTTGCGTTTTTTGGCATAGGTAAAACCCTTGTAAAATCAGGGAAAACCGTGCCATCTCGGGCTGTGTGCACGTGGGTGCAACAGCCCCTTTTCCCTGAAAATACCCCTTTTCGGGGCACTCTACCAAGGAGAAATTTAGTATGGAACAAACCCCTATGATCATTACTTCCAGACAAAATGCGCAGGTATCTTTAGCCTGCAAGCTGGGGGAAAAGAAGCATAGACAGAGCGAAAGGCTGTTCCGGTTTGACGGCATCAAGCTGTTTTGCGAGGCGGTCAAGCGCGGCGTAGAGCCTGTCTTTGTTTTGGTGGATGCGTCGCAGGAAGCGGCGCTGGAGTCCAAGGCGCACAGCCTGTACGGATTGGGGCTTGCGGACGCCGGCTGCCGTGTTTTGCGTCTGTCGCACGATCTGTTTGTCAAAATTTCGGATGAAAATGCGCCTGAGGGCATTATTTGCGTTGCGAAATATATTGACAAATTCCATAAAATCGCTACAATAGATAGTAGTAACCTTGATCTTGCGCACATTTTGTCGCCCCAAGGCGGCCGCGTTTTGCTGTGCGAATCGCTGCGTGACCCCGGCAACGTGGGCACGGTCATCCGCACGGCGTATGCCTTTGGCATTGATTGGCTGATCTTGAGCGGCGATTGCGCGGATCTGTACAATCCCAAGGTGCTGCGCGGTGCTATGGGCACGTTGTTCTCCCAGCGCATTCTGCGCGTGGACGACCTTGCAGGGGCTGTAAAGCTGATGCGAGAGCAGGGCAGACACGTGTACTCGGCAGCATTGGACGACCAGGCTATGCAGCTTGGCAGCTTTGCCTTTGGCAAGGCGGATTCTGCCGTGATCGGCAACGAGGGCCACGGGCTCTCCGAGGCAGTGCTCAAGGCTTGCGATGCAAGTGTGTATATTCCCATGGCAGGCGACGCGGAATCGCTCAACGCATCGGTGGCGGCATCCGTCCTGATGTGGGAGATGTGTCGCAATAGCTGATCAAAACAAACCCAAAGTCGGAAAGGAGCCGCATGTATGAACGGTGATGAAAGATTATTTTCCATATGGCTTTCGCTGTGTACGGGTGTGGCGAGTGCAGAGTTTGCACCGCTGATTACCAAGTTCGGCTCCGCATACGCGCTGTTTTGCGCAGAGGAGAGCGATATTGAGGCTCTGGATATTGGTGAAGCACTCAAGGAAAGACTGTGCAACAAGTCCTTGGACGAGGCGTACGGTATTTTGGAGTACTGCCAGAAGCACGGCGTGGGCATTTTGTGCTACACCGATCAGGCATATCCCTCCACGCTGCGCGCCATCAAGGCGCCACCATGCGTGCTTTACTACAAGGGCAAGCTGCCCGACTTTGAAAAGCGCCTGTTTATCAGCATGGTAGGCACGCGCAGCATGAGTGAATACGGCAAGGAGATGGCGTACAGAATCTCCTACGAGCTGGCAAGCACGGGAACCGTGATCGTCAGCGGCATGGCGTTGGGTGTAGACGCGGCGTGCGCCGTGGGTGCACTGGCTGCCAAGGGCTGCACCATCGCGGTGCTGGGCTGCGGTATTGACGTGCCGTATCCCCGTCAGCACGAGCGACTGATGCATGCCATTGCCGAGCGCGGACTTGTGCTGACCGAATTCCCGCCCTCCACGCCGCCCAGAGGCTACCATTTCCCGTTGCGCAACCGCATTATCAGCGGTCTTGGTGCGGGCACTTTGGTGGTGGAAGCCGATCTTGGCAGCGGTGCGCTGATCACCGCAAGAGAAGCGATCGTGCAGGGAAAGGACATTTACGCCATTCCCGGCAACGTGGGTGATCCCAATACCTCGGGCACCAATGCGCTGATCCGCGACGGAGCAGCCGTTGTGCTGGGCGCACGCGACATTCTGCAAAACTATGCGTTTTTATACCGCGACAGCGTAGACAGTGCACGGCTTCTGCGCGCGCAAGAACGCTCCGATCCCGATCCCGCCGCCTTTGCGCGCTACGGTGTCGGGCTGCCCGCCGCCCAAGCGCCCGCCAAGAGCGTGGCAGAGGTGCGCCGCGAGCAAAGCGAACCCCAAAAGCCTGCCGCTCCCAAGGCAGCCAAGAGCAGCCCGGAGCAGGCAAAGCAAGCGGAAGCTGCCGCGCCGCAGCCCGCATCGCCCAAGCATGAGGACGATTCCGCCGCCGTGCTTGCGCAGTTTACCCCCAAGCAGCGCGAAATGTTCGCGCAGATCCCGCTGGATAAGGCAATCTCGGCAGATTGGCTGGTGCGTTGCGGTTACCCCACGCACGAGGTCATGATGGCGCTGACCATGTTTGAGATCAAGGGACTTGTGTCCTCGCTGCCCGGCGGACTTTACACTCGAAAATAATTTACCGTAAACGGAAAGGATAATAGATCATTTTATGGCAAATCTGGTAATCGTGGAGTCACCCTCCAAGGCAACAACCATCAAGGGCTATCTCGGCTCTAACTATAAGGTCATCGCGTCCAAGGGACACGTGCGTGACCTGCCCAAGAGCACGCTGGCTGTGGACATTGAAAACGGCTTTGAGGCACGTTACATCAACGTACGCGGCAAGGGCGATCTGATCAAGGAGATCCGCAAGGAGGCAAAGCATGCCACCAAGGTATTCCTTGCAACTGACCCTGACCGCGAGGGCGAGGCAATTTCCTGGCACTTAGCGGCAGTTTTGGGCATTCCGGTAGAAAAGACCCAGCGCGTGACCTTTAACGAGATCACCAAGACGGCGGTCAAGGCAGCCATCAAGCAGCCCAGACAGATCGATATGGATCTGGTGGACTCGCAGAGAGCGCGCCGCATCGTGGACAGAATCGTGGGCTATAAGATCAGCCCCTTACTCTGGAAGAACGTGAAGCCCGGCTTGTCCGCAGGCCGCGTGCAGAGCGTTGCAACCAAGATGATCGTGGAAAGAGAAAACGAGATCCGCGCATTCGTGCCCGAGGAATACTGGACCATTGCAGCACAGCTGCACTCCGAGGACGGCGCACACGTGCTCTCCCGCTTCTGGGGCGACGCAAACGGCAAGACCAAGCTGACCTGCCGCGAGCAGGCAGAGGCAATCGTCAATGCGGTGCAGGGCAAGCCCTTTACCGTAGCGGACGTCAAGCGCGCAACCAGACATAAGTCTCCCGCGCCTCCCTTTACCACCTCCACCATGCAGCAGGAGGCATCGCGCAAGCTGGGCTTCCAGTCGCAGCGTATCATGCGCGTGGCACAGGAGCTGTATGAAGGTATCAACGTCGGCTCCGAGAACGGTGGCGTACAGGGTCTGATCACCTATATGCGTACCGACTCGCTGCGTATTTCGGACGAGGCACAGAGCGCAGCACTTGCATTCATCGCAGGCAAGTACGGCGAGCAGTATTGCCCCGCAACGCCCAGAACCTATAAGGTCAAGGCAGGCTCGCAGGATGCGCACGAGGCGATCCGTCCCACCAAGACCGAGCTGGAGCCCGCAAAGATCCGCAAGTACCTGACGACCGACCAGTATCGCTTGTACAAGCTGATCTGGGAGAGATTCGTGGCAAGCCAGATGCAGTCCGCAGAGCTGGCGACCCTGAGCGTGGACTTCAATGCCGAGGGCTACCTGTTCCGTACGGGTGGCTACACCGTGACCTTCCCCGGCTACATGGTGCTTTACGAGGAGTCTACCGACGATAAGGCAGACGAGAACGACCCCGACCAGATGAGCGACATCCGCCTGCCCGACATGAAGGCAGGGCAGCAGTGGCTCTCCGACTCGGTCGATCCTGCAAGACACTTCACCGAGCCCCCCGCAAGATATACCGAGGCAACGCTGATCAAGAATCTGGAAGAAAAGGGCATTGGCAGACCCTCTACCTATACCACCATCATTACCAACATCTCCAAGAACTACGTTTCCCGTGACGGCAAGTCGCTCATGCCCACCGCATACGGTGAGGTAACCACCAAGCTCATGGAGGAGAACTTCAAGAGCATTGTGGATTACCGCTTTACCGCGCTGATGGAGAGCGATCTGGACTCGATCGAAAAGGGCAGCGTGCAGATGAACAGCGTGCTGGAAAAGTTCTGGGGTGACTTCGCAGGCCAGCTGGAGGGCGCAGAGAAGGCACTTTCCTCTGCAAGCTACGAGCTGCCCGTGGAAAAGACCGACATCATCTGTGACAAGTGCGGCGCGACCATGATCGTCAAGAACGGCCGCTTTGGCAAGTTTGCCGCTTGTCCCAACTATCCCACCTGTAAGAATACCAAGCCCCTGAACGCTCCCAAGGCAGAGGGCGAGGGCGAGGCACAGACCGAAAAGAAGGTGGTTATGGCAGACTTCAAGTGCGAGAAGTGCGGCGGCGATATGGTACTGCGTACCGGCCGTTACGGCAGCTTCTATGCTTGCGCAAACTATCCCACCTGTGCATTCACCAAGCCCAGAACCAAGGATATTGGCGTGCCCTGTCCCAAGTGCGCGGGCAAGGTGGTGATGAAGTACGGCAAGAACAAGACCGTATTCTATAGCTGCGAAAAGTACCCCGAGTGTGACTTCTCCTCCTGGGATATGCCCATTGGCGAAAAGTGCCCCGATTGCGGCGGCATGCTGTTCCGCAAGAAGGGTAAGGCACTCATCGTATGCCACGATAAGGCTTGCTCGTATCAAAGACAGGCAACCGAAACCGAAATGACCGGTGAGGGTGAAGCATAATGGCAGAATATATTTCGATTCTCGGCGCAGGGCTTGCAGGCAGTGAGGCTGCCTGGCAGGCTGCAGAGCGCGGCGTTAAGGTCAAGCTTTACGAGATGAAGCCGACAAAGTACACGCCCGCGCATCACGCGCCTACGTTTGGCGAGCTGGTGTGCTCCAACTCGCTGCGCTCGGATGCTACGTCCAACGCCATCGGCCTGCTTAAGGCAGAGATGCGCGAGATGGGCTCGCTGATCATGCAGGCGGCGGATGCGACCCGCGTGCCCGCAGGATCTGCGCTGGCTGTGGACAGAGTGCTGTTTTCCGAGTATATTACCGAGCACGTGCGCAATCACCCGAATATTGAGGTGATCGAGTGCGAATGCGACCGCCTGCCCGACGACGGCATTACGGTCATTGCCACGGGTCCTTTGACCAGCGATCCCATGGCAGAGTTTATCCGTAGCGAGCTTGGCTGCGGCGGCTTGCATTTCTTTGATGCAGCTGCGCCCATTGTGGATGCCGACAGCATCAACATGGATATTGCGTTTTTTGCATCCCGCTACGATAAGGGGGATGCGGACTATATCAACTGCCCCATGAACAAGGAGCAGTACGACGCGTTCTACGAGGCGCTGATCTCGGCAGAGGAGGCGGCTCTGAAGGAATTTGACCGCGAGCAACAAAAGGAGCTGACCGTGTTTGAGGGCTGCATGCCCGTGGAGGTCATGGCGCGCCGCGGTTACGAAACGCTGCGCTACGGACCCTTGAAGCCGGTAGGCTTGATCGATCCCCGCGTGGGCAAGGAATTCTATGCGGTGGTGCAGCTGCGTAAGGAGAATGCAGAGGGCACGATGTACAACCTGGTTGGCTTCCAGACTCACCTGACCTTCCCCGAGCAGCGCCGCGTGTTCCGTATGATCCCGGGTCTTGCGAACGCGGAGTTCTTGCGCTATGGCGTGATGCACCGTAACACCTACCTCAATTCTCCCGGTCTGCTGGCGGCGGATTACTCCATGAAGAGCCGCCCCGAGGTGTTCTTTGCAGGACAGATGACCGGCGTGGAGGGCTATATTGAATCCGCAGGCTCGGGTATGGTGGCGGGCATTAACGCCGCACGCCGTGCCAAGGGGCTGGACGCGCTGATCTTCCCGCGCAAGACCATGATCGGTGCTATGGCACAATACGTACAAAACGGCGGCGTGAGCAGCACCTTCGTGCCCATGAACGCCAACTTCGGCATCATTGAAATGCCGGCAAAGAAGGTCAAGGGCGGTAAGGCAGCCAGAAACCAGGTCATTGCCGATACCGCGATTGCAACCATCCAGGAAATGCTGCCCGAGATTGCCAAGTAACGCTCGGACAGAGAAAGGACGCTTATGAATTCATTTGCAAACAGTTATCCCAAGCCTACCGCGCTTTTGCAAGAGACGATCGGATACCGTTTTACAAATCATTCTTATCTGCAAAGAGCGCTGACGCACTCCTCTTACTCCAACGAGCAAGGGGATAAGCAGCACCACCTGCTTTGCAACGAACGCTTGGAATTTTTGGGTGATTCGGTGCTCTCCCTGGTGGTCAGCCGTTATTTATATACCGCATATCCCGATATGGCGGAGGGCGAGCTGACAAGACTGCGTGCCGAGCTGGTATGCGAGCGCGCACTTTCCTCGTTTGCCGATCAGATCCACCTGGGTGAATACCTATACCTTGGCGTGGGTGAGGAAAAAAACCGCGGCAGAGAGCGCCGCTCGATCCTGGCAGATGCCTTTGAGGCGCTGCTGGCAGCCATTTATCTGGATGCGGGCGAGCAGGGGCTTGCTTGCGTGGGCGAGCTGCTGTTGCCGTTTATCCAGAAGGAGATCTCCAACACGGGAGCGCAGGGCAGCCGCGATTACAAAACGCTTTTGCAGCAGTTCGTGCAGCAGACTGAGGGCGATTTTCTGGAATACGTTACGGTGGGTGAAAGCGGTCCCGACCACCAAAAGACCTTTACGGTGGAGGCAAGACTCAATTCCAACGTGATCGGTCGCGGCACGGGGCAATCCAAGCGTCGCGCGGAGCAAAATGCTGCGCGTCAGGCGTTGGAGCTGTTCGGTGTGCAGCCGTGAGCAGGCACTTAAATATTCCGATTTTCATTCCGCACCTGGGCTGCCCGCATACCTGCGTGTTTTGCAACCAACGCACCATTTCGGGTGCGCAGCACTTTGACCGAGCGGACGTGGAGGGGAAGATCCGAGAGGCACTTGCCACCACAAGCGAGCAGGATACCGCCGAGATCGCGTATTTCGGCGGCTCGTTTACCGGCATTGACCGCGACCTGATGTGCTACCTGTTGGACGTTGCCGAGCAGTTCGTGCAGCATCCGATCAAGGGTAGGGCTCGGGTGCTTGGCATTCGCATGTCCACGCGCCCCGATTATATTTCCGAGGAGATCCTTGCGATTTTGCGCCGCTACAGCGTGCGCACGGTGGAGCTTGGCGTGCAGAGCATGGACGACGGCGTGCTTTGCGCCAGCGGACGCGGACACGATGCAGGGTGTGCCGAGCGTGCCTGCCGGATGCTGCTGGACGCGGGATACGAGGTCGTAGGGCAGATCATGATCGGTCTGCCGGGCAGTACCCCTAAGAGTGAGCTGGAAACGGCAAGAAAGCTTTGCGAGATCGGCGTGCAGGGTGCGCGCATATATCCCACGGTGGTGTTTGCGGATACCGCGCTTTGCGGCATGATGCAGGCAGGCAGCTATCAGCCGCTTACCTTGGATGAGGCGATCCGTCGCAGCGCAGCCGTGCTGGGTGTGCTGGAAGCGGGCGGCGTGCGCGTCATTCGCATAGGGCTTTGCGCCTCGGATAATCTCAGCGACCCCGAGACGGCGCTTGCGGGAGCCAATCACCCCGCGCTGGGCGAGCTGGTGCGCTCGCACCTATACTATCTCAATTTACGAAATATGCTGGCAGGGGAGAGTACTCCCGTGCAGCGTATCGATATTCCTGCCCGTGAGCTGTCTATGGCGATCGGACAGCACAGGCAAAACCTTTTGCGACTTCGGGAGGAGTTCGGCGCGCAGCTGCAGCTGGTGGCTGCGGACGTGACAATTCCCCAAATTTATGAAAAGGAGACAAAGCATTGTACTTAAAATCGATAGAATTACAAGGCTTTAAGTCCTTCCCGGACAGAACCAAGCTGGTCTTTGATAACGGCGTGGTCAATGCGCAGGCGGGTGTTACCGTCATCGTAGGTCCGAACGGAAGCGGCAAGTCCAACATTGCGGATGCAATGCGTTGGGTGCTTGGTGAAATTTCCTCCAAGACGCTGCGTGGCTCCAAGATGGAGGACGTCATTTTCGGCGGTGCAGACAGCCGCCGCCCCATGGGTTATGCAGAGGTGTCTGTCACCTTTGATAACACGGGTGAATTTGCAAAATTGGATTGCCCTTACGACGAGGTGACCGTCACCAGACGTTATTTCCGTCAGGGCGAGAGTGAATATTTCATCAACCGCCGCGCGGTCAGACTGCGCGATATTTACGAGCTGTTTATGAATACGGGTATCGGTCGTGACGGTTACTCGATCATCGGACAGGGTAGAATTGCGGAGATGGTGTCGCGTAAGAGCGACGAGCGACGCAGCACGTTTGAGGATGCTTCGGGTATTGCAAAGTTCCGCCATAAGAAAAACGAGGCGGAACGCAAGCTTGCTAAGGCAGAGGAAAACATGGTGCGCATTATGGACGTGTTTACCGAGGTGCAGTCGCAGGTCGGTCCTCTGGAAAAGGAGGCAGGCAAGGCGAAGCGCGCCATCGAGCTCATGGATTCCAAAAAGCGTGCGGACGTCAGCCTCTGGCTGTACGATACCGAGCGATTCAGAGGCGAGATCGGCGTAGCGGAGGAAGCACTCAAGCATTCCGCATTTGATCTGCAGACCGCGGAGGATGCGCTGCAGTCCATGGAATCGCAGAACAACCGCTTGTTTGAGGCATCGCAGTCCAACAAAATGGCATCCGAGCAGCTGCTGACGCAGATCCGCGAGCAAACGCAGGAAAACCATACCCTGGACAGCGAATTCCGCGTGACCGAGAGCAACATTGCGCACACCAAGGAGCTGATCGAGGCGGCAACCTCCTCCGTATCTCTCTCGCAGACCTACATGGAGCAGGAGCAAACGGCTTGCGGTGAGCACTCCGCGCGCATTCTTGCATTGGGTGAGCAGAGTGCGGCACTGGAAAAGCAGCAGGGCGAGATTGCGGACGAGATCCGCACCACCCGTGCCAGGATCGCGGTGCTGGAGGCAGATATTGCCACCGCTCTTTCGGATATTCGCCAGGCGGAGGCAGAGGCAACCGACATTCGCGTGCGTATTTCGGTGCTGGAGAATGCCAAGAACAGCGGCAGTGACCGTAACAGCGATATTCTTGCGGATATGGAGACCTATGAGAATGCCGACCGTGCGCTGCAAAAGCAGAGCGCCGAGAAGCAAAAGACGGTTGCGGATTATCAAAAGGCCATTGACGAGGCAACTGCCGAGATCGAGGGCTACAATAAAAAGCTGGTCGAGCTCAACGCATCGTTTGGTGCACTTTCCGAGCAGATCAATACCCAAAGACTGCGCCGTGACGCCGCACAGCAGCGTATTCAGACCTTCAAGCACATGGAAGAAAGCTTTGAGGGCTATGCAAACAGCGTGCGCTTTGTCATGAACCGCTATGCAGAGGGCAAGATCACCGCGCCCGGCGGCGTGCCCTGCGGTACCATCTACGGTCCGCTTTCCAAGGTGATCAACGTAGACGAGAAGTACGTCACCGCCATTGAAACTGCGCTGGGTGCTAACCTGCAGCATATCGTGGTGGACGACGAGGAGACCGCAAAGGCGGCTATGTATGCGCTCAAGAAGGGCGAGGCGGGCAGAGCAACCTTCTTCCCCTTGACCTCCATGCGCGCGTCCACGCCTACTCCCGAAATGCGTGATGCATCGGGCTACCGTGGCTATATCGCCGTGGCAGATTCGCTGCTGGATTGCGACGACAAGTTCCGTGACGTGATCTCGTCGCTGATCGGCAGAACGGTCATTTTTGATAACATTGACAATGCAACCGCCATGGCAAAGGCGCTGCGCTACCGCGTGCGCGTGGTTACCTTGGACGGTCAGCAGATCAATATGGGCGGTTCGTTTACCGGTGGTTCGGTGCGTCAGGGCGCCGGCGTGCTGGGCAGAGCAGCCGAGATCAAAAAGCTGGAGGAGACCAGTGCTGCATGCGAGCAGGAGCTTGCCAAGCTGCAAAAGGCGGCAGACAAGCAAAAGCAGGACATCCGCGATACCACCGAGGACAAGGCTTCTTGCGAGGATCGCCGCGAGCTGCTGGGCGTGCTGATGAACACCGAGAACGCACAGCTGGAGCAGATTCTTGCAAAGATCGAGGCAAACGCGACCCTGCTTGAAAAGATGCGCCAGGACTATGAGCAGATCATTGCCATGAGTGAGCGTTACGAGGAAGACCTTGCCGTGCTGCAGGCGGACGAGCGCAGCGCACAGATCGTGGTCAACGAGATCACCGCTCTGCGCCAGAAAAAGGACGAGCAGAGACTGGATCTGGAGGATCACGTAGCCGACCTGAACGAGCGCATGACGAGCGTGATCATCAAGATCAGCGAAACGGCAAAGGACGTGGAGACTGAGCATACGCTCCTGAACGTTTGCCGCACGCGCGTGGACATGTATGCCGATGAGATCCGTGCCGGCAGAGAGAGAATTATCTCGCTGGAGGATATGATCGAGGGCTACACGGTCTACCAGGCAGATAACAGACAGAAATACGAGGCGGGACAAGCCAAGCTGGCGGAGCTGAACGCAAAGCGCTCCAGCATTGAAAACGACAGCATGGACTTTGAGAAAAAGCTCAATGAAATGAACTCCCGCATGCGCGAGAAGATGAACCAGAAGGAGATCATCTTCCGTGAATATACCAAGTGCGAATCCAAGCTCTCACATCTGCGTGAGGAGCTGGATACGCTTTCCTCCAAGCTCTGGGATGAATACGAAATGACCAGAGCTGACGCAATTGCGCTGGGATACCCCGCCATTACGCCCGAGAACCGTCGCGAAATGGTACAGCTGCAGACCGAATGCCGCAACAAGCTGCGTGCCATCGGTCACGTAGACCTGGGTGCGGTGGAGAAATACCAGGAGGTCAAGAAGAGATACGACGAGATGAACGAGCAGATCACCGACCTGGAAAAGTCCAAGGCGGAGACCATGAAGATCATCGCCGAGCTGGAAGCTGAGATGAAGGCAGTCTTTGTCGAATCCTTCAATCAGATCAACGAAAACTTCGGCAAGGTATTTGCCGAGCTGTTTGGAGGCGGCTCTGCCGAGCTTTCCTTGTCCGATCCCGAGAACATTCTGGAGTCGGGTATCGAGATCAAGGCGGCACCTCCCGGAAAGATCATCAAGAACCTGATGCAGCTTTCGGGTGGCGAGCAGGCGTTCATCGGCGTTGCGTTGTTCTTTGCAATTCTGAAGGTCAATCCCACCCCGTTCTGTATTCTCGACGAGATCGAGGCTGCGCTGGACGAGGTTAACGTGGAAAGACTTGCACAGTACATTAAGAAGTACACCGACGGCACGCAGTTCATTATGATCACGCACCGTCGCGGTACCATGGCGGCTGCCACCAGACTGTACGGCGTTACCATGCCCGAGCACGGCATTTCCAAGGTACTGACGCTGGACGTCAACGACATTGAAAAGCAGAAGGAGAGTAACTGGGATGGCATTTTTGGATAAACTCAAGGCCGGACTGAAAAAGACCAAGGACGCGCTGTTTGGCAAGGTACACGACGTACTTTCCAACTTTGTGCGCGTGGATGAGGATATGCTGGACGAGCTGGAGGAGCTGCTCATCGAGGCTGACGTTGGCGTTGGCGCGACTGAGGAGATCATGGACGAGCTGCGTGAGCGCATCAAGGACGGCAGAATCAAGGAAAAAGAGGACGTGCTCAGCGCCCTGCAGGAGATGCTGACCGACATGATCGGTGACGGCGGCACACTCAACCTGTCCACCACACCCAGTATCGTGCTGGTCATCGGTGTCAACGGCGCGGGCAAGACCACCTCGATTGGTAAGATCTCCAACAGATTGCGCGCACAGGGTAAAAAGGTCGTGGTTGCGGCAGCGGATACCTTCCGTGCAGCAGCAATCGACCAGCTGCAGGTATGGTGTGACCGCGCAGGCGTGGATATGGTGCGCCAGAATGAGGGCAGCGATCCTGCTGCCGTGGTGTTTGACGCCATCAGCTACGCTAAGAAAAAGAATGCCGACGTGCTGATCATTGACACGGCAGGCAGACTGCACAATAAGACCAATCTGATGAACGAGCTTGCCAAGATCAATCGCGTGATTGACCGCGAGTGCCCCGGCTGCGCAAGAGAAAACCTTCTCGTGCTGGACGCAACCACCGGTCAGAACGCCATTATGCAGGCAAAGGAATTTGGCAAGGCTGCCAATATTACCGGCCTGACGCTCAACAAGCTGGACGGCACCGCAAAGGGCGGTATCGTGCTGTCCATCAAGCGCGAGCTGGGCATTCCCGTCAAGTTTATCGGTGTGGGCGAGAAGATCGACGATATGCAGGAATTTAACGCTGCCGAATTTATCAAGGCGCTTTTTGAGCAATAATGATGAAGATCGTACTGGCATCACATAACCAAAAGAAGATCCGTGAGCTGCGTGAGATTTTGTCCTCGCACATCGCGGACGTGGAGATCCTGTCCCTGGACGACGTGGGGCTGACCGACGAGATTGAGGAGGACGGCACCACCTTTGCCGAAAATGCGTTTATCAAGGCGCAGGCAGCTGCCAAGAGCGGCTACATCGGCGTGGGGGATGACTCGGGACTGGAGGTCTACGCGCTGGACCGTGCCCCCGGCATTTACAGCGCAAGATATGCGGGCGATCACGGCAACGACGCAGCCAACAATGCGCTGCTGCTCAAAAACTTGGAGGACAAGCAGGATAGAAGCGGCGCGTTCGTGTGCGGCATTTCCTGCGTATTCCCCGAGGATCTGACCAAGTCGCATTATTTCGAGGGCAGAACCGAGGGCGTGATCCTGCACGAGTACAGAGGCGAGGGTGGCTTTGGCTACGATCCCTTGTTCTACTATCCCGCTATGGGAAAAACCTTTGCCGAAATGACGGCACAAGAGAAAAACAGCATCAGCCACCGTGGCAAGGCAATGCAGCTGCTGGTGGAGTTCCTGGTGCAGCACGCTTAACATGACTTAGAAGCCATGTTAAGTTGAACTTTCAAAACTGTTTGAGCCGCCACGGGCGGCAAGGAGATTAACTATGATTACATCCAAGCAAAGAGCATACCTGCGCAGCCTGGCAACCGACCTGCCCACCATTATGCAGATCGGCAAGGGCGGCATGAGCGAGAATATGCTCAAGACCTTTTCGGACGCGCTTGACGCTCGCGAGCTGATCAAGCTGGCTGTCCTTGATAACTGTGAATACGCTCCCCGCGATATGGCGGATGCGCTTGGCGAGGCGCTGGAGGCAGAGGTTTGCGGCGTGATCGGCAGAAAGATCATTCTGTACCGCCGCTCCGAGAAGAAAAAGAATCGCATCGAGCTGCCCTGATATGCTGCGCATCGGTATTTACGGCGGCACGTTCTCTCCGGTGCATAACGGTCACGTAGCCGCTGCCAAGGCGTTTATGGAGCAGATGTGGCTGGACGTTTTGTACGTCATTCCCACGGGCAACACGCCGCACAAGCAAATGGATTGCGAGGTCACGTCGGCACAAAGGCTGCGCATGTGCGAGCTTGCGTTTGCGGACGTGGAGGGCGTGATCGTCAGCGATCTGGAAATGCGCCGCGAGGGCAAGAGCTTTACGGTGGATACGCTGGAAGCACTTGCAGGAAAGGACAGACGTCTGTTCTTGCTGCTGGGCACCGACATGATGCTCACTCTTGGCTCCTGGCGCAATCCCGCACGCATTTTTGAGCTTTGCTATCCCGTGTACGTGCGCCGCGAGAGCGACAAGGCACTTGACGAGGAGATCGTGCAAAAAATTGCAGAGTACAACCAAACCTACGGCAAGGTGGTGCGCAGGATCGTGACCGATCCCATCGAGGTCAGCTCCACCGAGATCCGCGCCGCCGTCAAGGCAGGGCAGGGCATTGAGGCGCTTGTGCCCGCGCGCGTTGCCGCATATATAGAGGAGAATGGGTTATACCAATGAACGAAATGCAGAATATCATAGAACTGCGTGAGCGCGTGGTGACGGATATGTCCGAAAAGCGCGCGCGTCACACCCTGGCAGTTGAGCAAATGGCGGCAAGACTGGCAGAATTGTATTGCCCCGAGCAGGAGCATATGCTGCGCGTGGCGGCGCTGCTGCACGACGTGACCAAGGAATGGAAGACCGAGCGTCACGCAGCATTTATGCGCGCGCACGGTATTGTGCCCACCGCGCTGGACTTGGCAGCACCCAAAACGCTGCACGCCAAAACTGCCGCGCTGCTCATTCCCGAGCAGTACTCCGAATACGCCACGGACGAGGTCGTCTCCGCCGTGCGCTACCACACCACGGGTAGGGAGGGCATGACCTTGACCGAGCAGATCGTGTACCTTGCCGACTATATTGACGACTCGCGCACCTTCCCGGATTGCGTGGCGTTGCGAGAGGCGTTTTGGGGCGCAAACCCCGAAAGCATGAACGCAGAGCAGCGGAAAACGCACCTGTGGCAAGTGCTGGTGCAGTCGTTTGACATGACCATTACGGGCATTTTGGAGGACGTCGCACCCGTCAGCCCCGATACGTTTTGTGCAAGAAACGACCTGATTTTGAAATTAAAGATTGAAAACACAACTGAAAATTGAAAGGATAGATACCATGGAAGAGATTCTGAACAATGAAAACGTAAAGAAGCCCTCGCTGATCGGCGCAACGCCTCTGCAGCTGGCAGAAGCCATTGCCGAGATTCTGGACGATACCAGAGCAAAGGATATCAAGATCGTAGAGCTTAAGGAAAAGACCGACATTGCCGAGTATTTCGTGCTGGCAAACGGTACCTCCTCCACCCACGTCAAGGCTTTGGCAGGCGAGGTCGAGTTCAAGATGGAGGAGCGCGACATCAAGGCAGAGGCTGTCGAAGGCAGAGGCAACAACTCCTGGATCGTGCTGGACTACAGTCACGTCATCGTGCACGTGTTCTCCCGCGAGGCAAGAGAATTTTACGATCTGGACAGACTGTACGGCAACTGATTTACGGCTGTTCATAAATTATTAACCAAACTTTTTTGAAAAAACGCGAAACGAATTTTGCATTTTTTGCGTCTATATAGGTGAAGACCCCAAAGCAAAGGAGGACTCACTATGAAAAAGTTGAAAGAAGCAAATCTGTGCATAACGGCAGGCGCAATGGCAATTTTGCTGTGCGTCCTTGCCGTTATGCTTATTTATCGGTGGACGAAAAGACGGAAAGGAGCAAACTCATGAAACATAAAACCTTCAAACGTGTTTTCGCCGCGCTTGCGTGCGTGCTATTGTGCGCAGGCATGGTTGTGCCGACGTTTGCGGCGATTGAACCTGCGCAGCCATATTGGGGTAGTGTTGCGGGCGGACTCGTGGTGGCGGACGGCTCCACCGCGCTTGCTTTGGAGCGTACCGAGATCGTGCTGGACGCTACCGAGCTGCCGCCCGATAAGCGGTATGACACCGAAGCGGAATATTTGGCGTACGGTGCGAGCGTGAGTGCTACATATACGATTTGCAATCCCACCGCGCAAACCGTCACCGAGCGTATGCTGGCGCAGGTGGGGGGCGCCCCTTGGTACGCCAACCTGCCCAACGGCACGGACGCGCAGAAATACACCGTGGAGATCGACGGACAATCGGTGCAGACGCAGTTGCGATATTCCTATACGCCAAACATCGATTACTTTCATGCGCCCTCACAGCTTGGTCGCCTTGACCCGGCCTCAGCGTTCCTGCCCTATTTTTCGGATACATACGTTTCGCATCCCATTTTGTCACCGGATGCGACCGTATATGTATATACTTATGTCACCGAGTACGATACCTCACAAAAGGATGACTATTTTAACGTGACGGGCTCGCTGGTTGCAGATCCAACGGAATGTGTGGTGCTTGCGTGCGACGCGTGGAATCCACGCAATGCGGGCGAGAACAAGGTCAGATTTTCGTTTCCCGGATTTAACCGTAAAAATCCCACCATCTATTCCATCGGTACGGACATTGGCGAGGTGGCGTGGATGGTGGACGAGGACGGAGAGCGGCTTGGGGCAAGTGTGACCTTGGAATCCAAGACCACCATGACCTTTTACGAGCTGGTCATGCAAAGCTATGACGCGCAAGACGGCGCATCCGAAATCGATTACTACAATGCGGTTGTTGCATATATCATGAGCGCTCAAGCCGAGGGGACTGCCGTGACGTACATGGGAGATGCGGTGGAATTGGATGCGTACAACCTGCAATCATGGAATTGCTTTGATCTGACGCTGGCTCCCGGGCAGAGCGTCACGGTCACCGTCAAGGCACCGCTGCATCCGTCCGAGCATAATTATTACTCTCCCACGGTCTATACCTACGCTTTTGCCATGACGGTAGCCGACGCATGGAGCGCGTGCGGGAAAACAAGTGTGCGCATTATGACCAACCATTATTTGTACAATGAGGACAGACCCACTCCGAGCCTTAAGGAATATGAGCAGACCGATGACGGCTACTACTGGGAGGGGGATGCGGATTTTGACTATCTGGTAATCTCCACCTGTGAAAAGCAAAAAGCATTTGACCATTCGATTTTCGTATTATTGCTGTATTTGCTTGTGGTGTTGGTGGTGCTGTTTGTCTGCGTGATCTTACCTGTGGCAATTCCGGTGGCAATCGTGGCACTCATCGTGATTCTGATCGTGTACAAGTGCAGAAAAAAGAAACGTGCCAAGCAGGCGGCGAAAGGTAAAGTGCAGACCGAGGCGACTGTGCCGGAAGCCAAGGAGGAAGGGCAAGATCCGACCGAGCCTTCCACGGACAAAACGGAGGAATAACCTATAGGGCTGAGCCTGGCTCAGCCCTTTTTTGCGGCGGTATCTCTTGACATGTTTGCCGATCTGTGGTAAACTGATAGGGTGATCAATCAAAATGCGTTTTGAGAGGTATTTGACATGAAGAAATTATGGATTTGGCTGCTGCTTGGCAGTATGCTGCTGGCTTGCCTGGCTGCTTGTGCGCAAGGGCAGGACGTAGGCGAGGACGGGCAGACGACCGCATCGCAGGGCACTGGCCCGGTGGAGGAGCAAACGTACTGGCTCAACCCCGAGCTGGATACCGAAAAGCTCAGCGTTTCCCTTAAGGACAAGGAGATCGTGATCCTGGCGTACAACCAGTATGACGTCAGCCCCGAGGAAAACTCGTCCGACCCCTTGGAGGACGCCGTTTACAGACGTGACGACAGGCTGCAAAACGAGCTGGGCGTGGAGTTCAACAACCAGTATCAGCCCGACTACACGCAGATCACCACCTCCGTCAAGAATGACGTTGCCTCCGGCACGGGTGGCTATCACATTGTATATCAGCACATGATCGACGCGGCGCGCTCGCTCGCACCCGGCGGATACCTGTACAACCTGACCGAGCTGGATTACGTGGATTTTGACCGCGAGTGGT
This sequence comes from Eubacteriales bacterium, assembly GCA_045650025.1. Taxonomy (GTDB): domain Bacteria; phylum Bacillota; class Clostridia; order Oscillospirales; family CAG-272; genus SVQP01. Next base: position 10,177 of record JAZRQR010000062.1, on the reverse strand, counting down.
GGGACCAGGACTGCAAGAACGGCTTTATGATCGGTGACAGCATGATGATGGTGTGCGGCGACCTGCTGCCCTCCAGTATGCTGATCACGGCAACCGTGCTGTTCAACAAGAATCTCTTTGAGGAAAACGGCTGGGAATACCCCTACGACGATGCAAGAGCAGGCACCTGGACGCTGGACGACATGCTGCTTTTGACCAAGGATCAGACCAAGGACCTCAACGGCGACGGCAAGATCTTTTATACCGATGACTTTTTCGGCGTAACCGCTTGGGCGGCTGACGCGGACTTCAATCTGTTCTACGGCTCGGGGGCGACCATGTTCTCGTATGACGAGGATCACCTGCCCGTATTTGATCCCAACACCGACAGATTGCAGGAGATGTACGAAAAGGTGTACACGCTGCTGATCACGCAGAATTCCTTCCACGTGACCTGGGCGCAGTACAATACCGATAATTCCTTGTACAATCAGACCATTAACGTATTCCGTGACGGCAGAGCATTGTTCTTCCCGACCTATCTGTCGGTCACCACTTCCTTGCGTGACATGGTGGATGATTACGGCATTCTGCCCAACCCCAAGTACGAGGAAAGCCAGGAAAACTACCTGGGCTTGGTCAACGGTAGCGCGAGCATGGCTTGCGTGCCCACCAGCCTGGATGAAGACAACCTGGAGATTGCCGGCTTTATGCTGGAGGCTCTGTGCTCGTCCTCGTATTCCATGGTAACCGATACCTTGTACGAGGTCGTGGCAAAGTCCAAGAACGCGCGTGACCCCGAGTCTGCCGAGATGGTGGATATCATTATCCGTCACAAGGTGTTTGACTTTGGTTATTCGCATTACTCGCATGGCGACTGGCCCTGCTTCAACGTAGTGCAGACCGCGCTGCAGTCCGGTAAGACCTCGATCGTAAAGGACATTACCAGCTCGGAAAAGAACACCAAGAAGGAGCTGAAAAAGATCCTCAAGGCGTACGGCTACGACGACTAAAATCGCAAAAAAAGCTCTTGCATGGCAAGGGCTTTTTTGCTTTTGTGCGCATATGTCCGTTATACAATGAATTTTTGACTTGACAACGCGTGAAATTTGTGATAAAATATGTCTGTATGAAAATTTTTAAGAAAGAAGGAATACAACCTATGTACAAAAAGCTTTTAGTTCTGCTTTTGTGCGGCGTTATGTTGCTCAGCGTTCTGGCGGCTTGCGCAAACGGTGATCAGGGCGAAGGCTCCACCACCGCAACCGAGGAAGAATCGCACTGGGTCAGCCCCGATCTGGAGTACAGCGACGCGTACAAGGGCAAGGAACTGGTCATCCTCAGTAACAGAGACGATGACACCGGCCCCGAGGAAAACTCCTCTGACCCCCTGGAAGACGCTGTTTACAGAAGAAACGACATGATCGAAAGCTACTACGGCATTGAGATCAACGGCATCGTCATCGATGATTACGTCGAGCTGGGCGATACTGTCAAGAGAGACGTTTCTGCAGGTACCGGTGAATACCACATCGTTTACCAGCACATGGTAAACTCTGCAACCACCCTGGCACAGGGCGGTAACCTCTACAAGCTCAACGATCTGGAGCACGTCAACTTCGACCAGCCTTGGTGGGACCAGGACTGCAAGAACGGTTTCATGATCGGTGACAGCATGCTGCTGGCTTGCGGCGACCTGCTGCCCAGCACCAACACCATTACCGCTGCTATTATCTTCAACAAGAACCTGTTTGATGAGCAGGGTATCGACTACCCCTATGACGATGCAAGAGAAGGCACCTGGACCATTGACGATATGCTGCTCCTGACCAAGGATCAGACCAAGGACCTCAACGGTGACGGTAAGGTTGCATATCAGGATGACTTCTACGGCCTGGTTGGCTGGTCTCTGGACTGTGACTACAACTTCTTCTTTGGCGCAGGCTGCACGCTGTTCAGCTTTGACGACGATCACCTGCCCGTATACGATGCAAACACCGACAGACTGCAGACTGTTTACGACAAGATCTATGAGCTGATCGTAACCCAGCAGTCCTTCCACGTAACTGTTAACGAGTACCTGGCAAATAACTCCATGTACGCAGAGCCCGCAGCGGTATTCAAGTCCGGTAGAGCTCTGATGTATGCAAGCTATCTGTCCAGTGCAATCGGTCTGAGAGACATGGAGAACGACTACGGTCTGCTGCCTCAGCCCAAGTACGATGAGAAGCAGGAAGAGTATCTGAGCTTTGTAAACGGCTCCGCTTCCGTTGTGATCGTTCCCAAGAGCGTTTCCGCAGAAAACCTGGATATGGCAGGTTACATGATGGAAGTCCTGGCTTCTTCCTCTTACTACATGGTTACCGAAACCCTGTACGAAAAGGTTGCAAAGTCCAAGACCGCACGTGACCCCGAGTCCGCAGAGATGGTTGACATCATCATCCGTCACAAGGTATTTGACTTTGGTTACACCCACTTCCACGAGAAGGGTCTGGCTGCAGCAAGCATCGTTCAGACCTCGCTCAACAGCAAGAGCCCCTCTATCGTAAAGAACATCACCAAGGACGAAAAGCAGACCAAGAAGCTGCTCAAGACCATTTACGAAGCATACGGCTACGACTACGAAGGCTAATATAAAAAAAACCTTTCAGGGCTGCCCGCAAGGCAGCCCTTTTTGTATGCCGCAGGGCTGGTGCTTGCTCCCATGTCAAATTATCACCGAAATGGGCAAGTCAATAATGCGGATACGCGCTATAAAGGCGTCCCCCGGGGGGAAGCTGCCGCGCAGCGGCTGAAGGGGAATGCGAAAGTTTAGGCTTGAACAAGTATACCCGAACGGAGAACCGTGCCGTTTTGCCCGCAACTCCCCTTCAGTCGCTGCGCGCCAGCTTCCCCTCGGGGGACGCCCTCTCAACGCGCGTCCGTTTCGTTCTCTTTCCTGCCGGGGAACTGAATGACACGATGCTTGCTCCTGCCGATGTAAAATAAAAATTTTTTCAAATATTTTCTAAAAAAGTGAAACTTTTGCGCATTTTGGGCGTCTATATAAGTAGAGGGGCTGCAAAACCCTTTACAAATGGAAAAGATTGTGCTAAAATGAACTTGTAGACCCCGAAAGGAGGATTCTGAAATGAAGAAAAGAGTATTGGTCGCGCTGCTTTGCTTGACGCTGTTGTTCAGCTTTGTTGCGTGCGACATGGAATTTGGCGGACTGGTGGGTGAGCTGCTGTCGGACGCGGATCTGTCCGAGGGCGGATTTATGGATTCGCTGATCGGCGTTGTACCGCCAAGTCCCGCGATTGATCCCGAGGAAACCTATACCATGGGACCCGGCGAGGAGCTGTACGGCTTTCCCGACAGCTTGAATTTGTCGCAGGAGTTGATCATGTTTGAGGCGTCGGACGGCATCGGCTTTCACAATGATACGGGTGCCGAAGTGATTGATCAGGCGTTTGTTGCCATGGAGGAGCAGTTTACCGGGCTTTACGGATATGAGATCTATCATAAGCAGACCCTGACGGGAGCGGAAATCATTGAGCTTGCCGTAAGCGAAACGCAAGTGAGCTCGGGTATGATCATGCTTTGCTACTTGCCTCTGTCAAGCGCAGGTGAGGTTGCCATGTCGGGAGTGTTTCATAATCAAAACTCGCTTGAGGGCTTTGAGATGGATAACGGCTGCTGGTTTGGGCGGATGAATGCAGATCTGCAATTTGAAGGTGCGCAATATTCCTTTGCGGGATATTTGACACCTTACGCGCAGCTTGACGCGAATTGCCTTGTGTTTAACGAGGATTTGATGAACGAGATCGGTTATCAGGATATATACGATATCGTGAATTCGGATGCGTGGGAAAACACGAAATACATAGATATATGTACCGAGGCGACATCCGACCTCAATGGGAATGGCAGCATCAATCAAGAAGATCGCGTCGGCACGGTATATGAACGCTACGAAAGTGAAGCATTTGTGCTTAAAAACAGCGGTATTGAGATCTTTACGAACGGCACGTACGGAGAGAATACAGTATCGTTTTGTGATTTGCTTTACAATTCATGGGCACATTTGGAACGCGCGTCATGCGAAGCTCAAAATCCGCAAGAGGTGTTCCTTTCCGGAAATGCGCTGTTTTACGCAACCACGCTCAGCCGCGTTGCGGGACTGGACGGTAAGGATGCCCTGTACACCTGTGCAAGCTTTCCCGTGTGCGTAGTCCCCGTGCCTGATATGCTAGGTCACTACGTGCCCGCCGTTGCAAGCTGTAATCGCGGCAGCTTTTTAAGCGTTTCGCGCAGCGGAGACGGTGAGGTGGGCATGGCACTCAATGTGCTTTCCGTTCTGGCGGCAAACCATATGCAGCCCGCGATCGAGGAGCTGATCTATAAGGTCAATCCCAATCCAAACTCTGCAAACGCATGCTTTACCGTCATGGAAAATGCCCGCTGCTGTTTGGATCTTACCCTGCTGCAAGTCGGAGGACACGAGGTAAAGCCGTTGCGCCAGGGTACAGCTACTTATCTGCAGGCATACAAAAAAGAGTTTGTGACGTATCTTGAAGGGGTATATCAAAGCGTTCGGGAAAACAATTGATTTTGGCAAGGCGTATGTGAGCTATGCGAAAATGCAAATTTGATTTTTTCAAGGAGGATGATCGTATGAAAAAAAGATTGATATTGATATTGGTCAGCCTTTTGCTGATTGGCTCGTTTGCGGCGTGTGATATGGAATTTGGCGGACTTGTGGGTGAGCTGTTTGGTGATGGCGGCGCGATTGGTGGCGTGATCGATCGCCCGGCTGACGTTTTTCCTTACCCCTCGATCGAAGAAACGTGGATCGAGACCGATATTTGGATTGAGGAGACAACTCCCGGACTCGAGTTGCCCGAGAACGTGTATCCCGGAGAGAGCGTGACGATTTTGGGTAGCGATTACAGCGATCTTGGTTCGCCCGAGGTGCTTTCCGGCATCGTGCACGAGCTCTCGTACCAGCGCAACAAGATGGTGGAGGACGCCTTTAACATCCACATCAATACCGAGTATTGCAGCTGGACGGCCATCGCGGACAAGGTCAAGGTGACCGTGCAGACGGGCAGCCCGGATTACGATATCGTCATGGCAGAGATTGCGCTGACCGGCGCGCCTATGGCGTTGGATGGCTATTTAGCCAACCTGAACACGCTGCCATACGTGAATATGAGCGGCTCGGCATGGGATGTGACCGTCAAAGAGGGCTTGGCAATCGGTTCGTATCTGCCCATGGCAACGGGTGCTTTGGTGCCGTCCTCCGATATGCTCACCGCGATGATTGCCTTTAACAAGCAAATGGCGGATGAAATGGGCGTGGATATGTACGATTATGTCACCTCGGGCGGCTGGACGCTGGCAAAGATGCATGCGTTTGTCAATGAGACGTATATGGATCTCAACGGAAACGGTCAGGCGGATAGTGATGATCGCTTTGGATTGGCACTGGAGGGGGATCGCACCTATGCGTTTGCTTGCGGTGCCGATGCTATGCTGATTGGCAAGGATGCGAACAATCTGCCCGTGCTCAATGACACGGGAATGGATCGCATGCTCCAGGCTTATGACGAGTTTTATGCCATGATCCTGCGCAGCGGAACGCTGTATCTGCCTACGCATTCTTTTACGGCTACCGGAAAGCAGGAGCCTCAGGTGGTGTTTGAGAACGGTCGCGCTTTGCTGTACGGTACTACCGTGGAGAACGCCTTTAGCCTGCAAGAGATGGGCGTAGAATTTGGCATGCTGCCTTACCCCAAGCTCAACGAGGAGCAGGAAAGCTATCAATCCTTTGTCAGCACCGCGGCAGGTGCCGTGATGGTACCCCTGAGTGCACGCAATCACGATTTGGCGGGATACGCACTGGAAGCGCTGGCACAGACCTCGAACGGACTTTACAGAGACAGAATTTCCACCAAGGTATGTCGCTCCGCGCAGGATGCAGAGATGCTTATGCTGATCTGGGACACCAAGACGCTGGATTTCGGCAGCAACTATCTGATGGGTGAGATGAATCTTCCCGTACAGTATTTCGGCAAGCTGCTTGATGCAAATTCAGGAACGTTTGCTACCTGGTATGCGCAGTATCAAAAGGCTTTCCAAAAGGCGCTGGAGCAGGTTGTGGAAGCATACAACAAGCTGGGTTAAAAATAGAATGATACGCAAGGGGCTGCCCACTCGGGCAGCCCTCTTTTTGCGTACCGTTTATGTGACAAACATCACATTTGGTGCATGTTGAGGGAGAATTTACAATTTTGATGGGGTTGAGCTATTTACAACTTTGTAAATTTATGATATAATGGAAGACCGAAGATGATCCGGACTTATATAGATACTACTTGCAGGAGGACTTTCCATGAAACACAGAATATCTGTCAAGAGCATTCTTGCGCTTTTCTTGGCTTCCATATTATTGCTGGGCGCTTTGGCTGCGTGCCAGCCGGATACGCCGTCCAATGAGGGCACCGAAACTCAGCCCGGCACGGGGGAGGACACCACACAGCAGGGTGGAGACTCAAACGGAGAGCAGGGCGGAGAGCAGAGCACGGGGGATGAGCTTCTCCGACCCGATGACCCGACCTACGAGGTCGCAAAGGTGTTTAAGAACGTGCTGATCTCTGCCGTGTACGGTACGGGTCAGAACAAGGATGCAGCGGTGGGCCACGGCTTTATCCAGCTGTATAACACCGGCACCGAGAACGTGCCGCTCGCAGGCGCAGCGCTGTACTACCGTGAGGACACGGGGGATGCGTACCGCGAATTTGCTTTCCCCGCAGATGCCACCATTGAGGCAGGCGGCTATTACCTGGTCCGCATGCAGGCGGCAAGAGAGAAGAATGGCGAGGCTTACGACGAGTCGTTTGCCGTGCTTTCCATTGAGTCATTTGACGCCGAATGGGCGGTCATTCTGGACAATAAGGATATGCAGATCTCGCTGGCACCCGCAGGGCAGGAGATCAGCGAGGATACCCCTGTAGAAAAGATCGACGGCACGGTTTCCTACTTTGTAGCTGCCGAGCTGGGCTACGACAGCCATTATGCCGTGGACAACATGTCCAAGAGCAAGGTAGCGGTGCGTACTGCGCTGCAGCATTACAGCGGCTTCCATAAGGTCAACCTCAATGAGTCCACCACCGCGCAGCTGACGCAGGTGTGCCCCAGAAGCAGCCAGGGCAAAAACGTTGTGGTCGGCTCGCTGGTCAATGAGGTCGTGTTCTCGGAGGATGCAGGCATTTACGCCGAGGGATTCTGGCTCAAGCTTTATGCAAAAGAGGGCTATAAGATCTATTACACGACCGACGGCTCTGACCCCAAGGCGTACGGTAAGGAATATACCGATTCTATTCCCTTGACCGATACCTCCGAAAGGGGCGTAGGTCCTACCATTGAGGGCATTGTCAAGGCAATGGGCGGCGGCTATGGTTCAAGCAGCGATTCGATTCCCGGTGCGCACGTGATCAAGGCGTACGCGACCAATGGCTTTGAGTATACCGACGTATTTACCAATACGTATTTCATTTCGAAAACCTTTTACGACTATGGCGTGACCATGATGTCGCTGTCCATGGATAAGAGCCTGATCTACGGAAGTGCGGGCTTTTACAACCACTACAGCAGTGCAGGCGGCGGACCCAATCAGCGTCAGACCGGCATGCTGGAGGTGTTCTCTGCAGACGGTGAGCGTCACGGCTCCTCTTACGTAGAGCTTGCGATCAGCGGTCACGGCTCGTCGGGCTGGGCGATGAAATCCATGCGCTTGTATTACAAGAGCACAAACAATACTGCTGTTGGCACTGAGGGCGACCTCAATTACGATCTGTTCCAGGGCTATGCCCGTGACGAACAGGGAAATGCCATTACCGATTTCTCGCGTCTGTTGCTGCGTAACTCGGGCAACGACTGCATGGATTCCTTTATCCGCGATGCGTATATGCAGCGCGTCAGCCGCGAATTGGACGTACACACCATGGCGTACGTGCCGGTGCTGCTGTTTATCAACGGCGAGTTCTGGGGCGTGTACAATGCGCGTGAGCGTTACAGCCCCGAGTACGTGGAATCGCACTACGGCGTAGACAAGGAAAACGTTGCCATCATCGAAAGTGACTACGATGGACTGGTCATCGATGGCAATGCAAATGCGCCCTTCATTCCCATGGAATCTACGCAGGAGGAGGCGGACGAGTTTAATGCAATCGTTACCTACATCCGCACGCACGACCTTTCCGTGGAAGAGAATTATCAGTACGTAGCCGACAGACTGGACATTTATTCCTTTATGGATATGTACGTGGCGCGTCTGTTCTTCAATGCGCGCGACTGGCCGGAAAATAACATCAAGGTATTTAAGAACCGCAATCCCGAGGATCCCTCGGGCATGGATACCAAGTGGCGCTTTACGCTGTTGGATATGGATATGGGTATTGCCATGTATCCCGAAGGACACTGGGCAGATACCTCTGAGAAGGCCAACTTCTTTGGTTGGATCGACTCTACGGGTACGGTAGTTGGTTCGATCATGCACGGGCTTTGCAAAAACGCGGGCTTTAAGCAGGCGTTTATTCAGCGATTTGCGCACGTGGTTGATACGGTCTATGCACCCGAGGTGCTGGAGGCAGAGCTGGATGCCATTGTGTTGGAACGTGAATTATTGGTTGAGCTGCAGACCATGCGCTGGGGCGCATCTGAAAGCCAGTACAATACTTCGGTAGAAAACATGTATAAGTTCGTCCGTAACCGCAAGGAGTACGTGATCAAAATGCTGTGCCAGTATTTCGGCATCTCAGAGGAAGAGCTGCAGATGAGCATGGAAAAGAAGATTGCGGTCAGCTTTAATGCCGATCGTGCATCGGTCACCTTCAACGGTGAAAGCGTTACCACTCCCGGCACTGAGTATAAGTTTGAGACCGAACCGGGGCAGAGCAGCGTGACCTTTACGGTCAGCGTAACTGCCAAGGAGGGCTATAGCGTTGCCTCCATCGTGTTTATGCCCACGTCGGGCACACTGCAGACCGTGCAGGGCGACAGCGCGGAATTTACCGTGAATTCGTCGGGCACGATCGTGGTCAACACGCGCTCAAACGGCGCGCAAACACCGGTTGCAGGCGTGCAGAGCGGCATTACTGCCAGCGCACATTCCTCGTATTATTTGAGTGAAACCGGCGAGCTATATGCCTGGGGCATGAATAAACATGGCATTTTGGGCATTCCCGGAGACGGCAACGTTTCGGTGCCCACGCTGGTGGCAACGGACGTTGCCAAGGTGGAGGTCTGCCACAGTAACGATGCCGAGAACAATAACAACGCCACCGTAATGGCGTATCTGACGCTGGACGGCAAACTTTATACGGTTGGCGCGAACAGCGCAGGACAGCTTGGCAGAAACGGAACGTCAACTGATGATAAGGTAGGCGTTGTCAATTTTGATAAAAAGATCAAGGACTTCAGCGTAGGTCATGACCATTTGCTGGTGCTGGATGAGGAAGGCATTTTGTGGGGCGTTGGCTCCAATGCTTACGGACAGCTGGGCAAGAGCCATGACGGCGGCAACACCACCGCGTTCCAGGTGGTGGCAAGCGGCGTCAAGCAGATTTGCGCAGGCAGAAGAAACACCTTCTATACCGATCAGAACGATACTTGCTACGTGCTGGGCGATAACCGCTGGCAGAAGTTTGGCACGGACAAGGAAAAATACAACACACCGCATAAGCTGCTTGCCAACGTTACCTATATGGCATCGGGCGAGCACCAGGTGCTGCTGGTGACCAAGAGCGGTGATTTGTATTACGCAGGCTGGCGCGTGCTGGACGGCTGGGTACAGGGCACGGGCGCAGGCGGTGCGGTCAAGGTGACGAGCAACGTGCAAAAGGCAGTGCTGCACCACGCCAATATGCTGATCCTGAAGAAGGACGGATCGGTTTGGGGCTATGGTAGCAACACAGGCGGTGCGCTTGGCAGCGTCAATGCAACCTCGGGAAACCCCGGCAGGATCATTGCAAGCGGTGTCAAGGATATTGCGTCGGGCTATCAGTTCAGCTTGTTCTTGTATGAGGACGGGCGCATCATTGCACAAGGTGATAACGCAAGCGGTCAGGCAGGAAACGGCAAGATCGGCGGCACCGCGAGCATGACGCAGGCGCTGTTTTAAGTCATCACCGTAGGGCGGGGGCTTGCTCCCGCC
>JAZRQR010000061.1:0-29007 GCA_045650025.1 Eubacteriales bacterium | reverse complement strand
CGATTTGTGGCAAGCGATTGAAGTTTCCAACAGAATTGCCCCCGAGCACCTTGAGATCTGCGTTGATAATCCCTTTGATTACCTTGACAAGTTCGAAAATGCAGGCTCGGTATTCCTTGGCAGATACTGTCCCGAGGCGCTGGGCGACTATTATGCCGGCACTAACCATACCCTGCCCACCAGCGGCACGGCAAAGTTCTCCAGCCCCTTGTCGGTTGACGATTTTATCAAAAAGATTTCTTACACCTATTACGACCAGAACGCTATTCAGAAAGCGGCGCCCGATATTGCCCTGTTTGCCCGCAAGGAAGGACTGGATGCACACGCAAGAAGCGCCGAGATCAGGTTGACAAATGAGTAAGTTTTTCTCCCGAAAGCCGGGTGAGCTCAAAGCGTACGTGCCGGGCGAGCAACCTCGCAATGTCCAGCAGCTCATCAAGCTCAATACCAACGAATCCCCTTACCCACCGGCACCCGAGGTCATTGACGCGGTTGCAAGCGCAGCGGGCAAAGCAAACCTGTATTGCGATCCTAGCATGTTAAAGCTGCGCGAGGATCTTGCACATGTATATGGACTTTCTCCCGATCACTTTACGCTGGGTAATGGCTCGGATGAGATCTTGTCCTTTGCATTCCTTGCGTTTTGCAACAAAGAGATCGGTGCGGCATTTGCCGATATAACCTACGGCTTTTACAGTGTACTTTCGCGTCTTTACGCAAACGACGTGCAGATCGTGCCCCTGAACGATCAGTTCTGCATTGATCCCGAAGATTACAAGGGCCTTGGCAGAACGATCTTTATTGCCAATCCTAACGCTCCCACGGGTATTGCCTTGACATGTGCACAGATCGAGGGCATTCTGCAAGCCAATCCCGATAACGTTGTGGTCATCGACCAGGCGTACGTGGATTTCGGTGCGGAGTGTTGCATTCCCTTGGTAGACAAGTATGATAACCTTTTGGTGGTCAATACCTTCTCCAAATCCCGTAGCTTTGCGGGAGGCAGAGTTGGCTTTGCAGCTGCAAGTCCTGCGCTGATTGCAGACCTGGAGACGGTTCGCAATTCCATCAATCCGTACAACGTAAATTCGCTCTCCCAAGCCGCTGCTCACGCCATCCTGCAGCATAACGATTATTACATGCAGAATTGCAAGGTAATCGCGCAGAATCGCGTCTACTTAACCGAGCAGCTGAGCTCGTTAGGCTTTATTACGCTTCCCTCTGCTACCAATTTCGTATTTACAAAGCATCCTGCCATTGGCGGTGAGCAGCTGTATCTTGCTCTTAAGGAACGCGCCATCTTAGTGCGTCATTTCAACGCCGACCGCATTGCTGATTACTGCCGCATTACCGTAGGCACCAAAGAACAGATGGATGCGCTGCTGGAAGCGATCCGATCCATCATCTGAAAGGAACGATTCTTATGAGAACTTGCGAAATCAACAGAAAGACAAACGAAACCGATATTTCCCTGTCGCTTAACCTGGACGGTAAGGGACACGCCCAGATCGAAACCGATTGCGGTTTTCTTGCGCATATGCTGACCCTGTTTGCTAAGCACGGCAGCTTTGACTTAAGCGTTTGCTGCAAGGGCGACAGTGAGGTGGATTTCCATCACACAGCTGAGGACATCGGCATTTGTCTTGGACAAGCGTTTGCAAAAGCGCTGGGTGATTGCAAGGGTATTTACCGCTACGGTGACATGATTCTTCCCATGGACGAAACGCTCATGCTTGGTGCTGTGGACATTTCTGGACGCCCTTATCTTGGTTACAAGGTCGATATACCCGCGACACGCGTAGGCGATTTTGACACCGAGCTTGCTGAAGAATTCTGGCTTGCTTTCGTGCGCCATGCAGGTATGACGTTACACCTGCAAATGCTGGCAGGCAAAAACTCGCACCACATCATTGAGGCAGAGTATAAAGCCGTTGCACGCGTGCTGGCAAAAGCCTGCGCCATTGATTCTGCAAAAGCAGACCAAATCCCCTCCACGAAAGGCGTATTATGATCACCATTATCGATTACGGCGTGGGAAACCTGTTTTCCCTTGCCTGCTCGTTTGAAAAGATAGGCGAGCAAATACAGATTTCGTCTGATCCGGATACAATACTGGCAGCCGAGCGCATCGTGCTCCCCGGCGTTGGTGCTTTTGAGGACGCAGCAAAAAAACTCAAGAACAGCGGACTTGACGCCATTGTCAAGAGAAAAGCCGCTGAGGGCACGCCCATTCTGGGCATTTGCCTTGGCATGCAAATGCTGTTTGATAGGAGCTATGAATTTGGTGAGCACGAGGGCCTTGGACTGATCCCGGGGGTAGTCCGCCCTATCGCTCCCTTAATTGGTGAGCTCAAAACGCCGCAGATGGGCTGGAATGCATTGATTTTTCCCAAAAACAAGCCCAAGCATCCCATATTCAAGTACGTAAACGAGGGAGATCACGTCTATTTCGTGCACTCCTATGCTGCAATGGAATGCCAGTCTTCTGTCAGCGCCTTGACCGAATATGGCGCGCTTTTGACAGCAGCTGCATGCCGCGGCAACGTATGCGGCACCCAATTCCACCCCGAAAAGAGTGGACGTGTAGGTCTTGACATTCTGCGCGCTTTTGCGGAATTTAACCCCGAGGAGGTACAGCTATGATCTTATTCCCTGCAATCGACCTCATTGGCGGTAAAGCGGTTCGCCTGACTAAGGGGGATTACGCACAGATGACGGTGTACAGTGATGATCCCGTTGGCGTAGCCAAATCCTTTGAAGCGGCAGGTGCAACCCACATTCACGTAGTAGATTTAGAGGGCGCGCGTGACGGCACAACGCCCAATTTTCAGACCGTAAGCGAAATTATTCAAGCGACGTCGCTCAAGCTTGAAATCGGCGGCGGCATCCGCGATATGCAAACGGTTGAAAAATATCTGAACGCAGGCGCATTCCGTGTGATTCTCGGCACGGCTGCATTGACAGATCCCGATTTTTTGAAAGCCGCTGTTGCCAAGTACGGTGATCAGATTGCCGTAGGCGCTGATTTACGTGATGGGATGGTTGCCACGCACGGCTGGCTGGAAACCTCTAACGTTTCAGGCGCGGAGTTTATTCGCTCCATGCAAGAGGTTGGCGTACGCGTCATCATTTGCACAGATATTTCCAAGGACGGCGTCATGGGCGGCACCAATCGCGCTTTGTACGAGTCCCTGCAGACCGAGTTTCCGAAGATGTGCTTTACCGCATCGGGAGGTATTTCGGATATGGATACCGTCAAGTCACTCGCGGATATGCACATGTACGGTGCGATTCTTGGCAAAGCACTTTACACAGGTGCGCTGAATTTAGCGGATGCGGTACAGGAGGTGGCGAGATGATCACCAAGCGTATTATCCCCTGTTTGGACGTAAAAGACGGAAGAGTGGTCAAGGGCGTCAACTTCGCAGGACTGCGTGACGTCAATTCCCCCGTTGAGCTTGCAAAATATTACAGCGATAACGGCGCGGACGAGCTTGTTTTTTACGATATAGCGGCATCAGCGGCTGGTCGTACCCTGTTTACCGATATTTTGACCGAGACAGCCAGAAACGTTTTTATTCCCCTTACAGTCGGTGGCGGCATCAACGCCCTTTCGGATTTTGAGCGCGTGCTGGCTTGCGGCGCGGATAAGGTCAGCGTCAATTCGGGCGCGATCAAGAATCCCGACCTGATCTATGAGGCAGCCAGAAAGTACGGCAGCCAATGCGTGGTGCTCTCGGCAGACGTAAAACGTGTAGACGGTGCGTTCCGCGTGTTTGCAAAGGGCGGACGCGAAAACACGGGTATTGAGGCGCTGGAATGGATCCGTCGTGCTGAGCAAAACGGTGCGGGCGAGATCGTGCTCAATTCCATCGATACCGACGGTGTTAAGCAAGGCTTTGACCTTGAAATGTTGCAAGCCGTTTGCGATATTGTCAAGATCCCCGTCATTGCTTCGGGTGGTGCGGGCAGCGTACAGGACTTTGTCACGCTGTTTCAGTCTGTCCCCGGTGTGGATGCAGGACTTGCCGCATCGGTCTTCCATTTTGGAGAAATTAAAATTCCCGCGCTCAAGGAATTGCTTGCCGAGCATGGGATTACTATGAGGTTATAATTATGTTGGAAATCAAGGATTTGAAATTTGATAGCAACGGGCTGATTCCTGCCATTGTGGTAGACGCAGTCGACGGTAAGGTGCTCATGCTTGCCTATATGAATGCAGAAAGCCTGCAGATCACCATGGACGAAGGCACGACCTGCTTCTGGTCTCGTTCACGTCAATGCCTTTGGAGAAAAGGCGAAACCTCGGGCAACCGCCAGCACGTGCTGTGCATCAAGGCGGACTGTGACCGCGATACCCTGACCGTACTTGTTAATAAGGATGGCCCCGCATGCCACACGGGCGCAGAGACCTGCTTTAACGATTTTGTTTACACAAGCGGCACCGAAGAGCCGTTCTCTCTTAAAACGCTGGAGGCGCTGCTTGCCGACAGACGCGAAAAGATGCCTGAAGGCTCTTACACCACTTATCTGTTTGCAAAGGGCATGGATAAGATCCTTAAGAAGGTGGGCGAGGAATCCACCGAGGTCATTATTGCCGGTAAAAACAACGATAAAGCGGAGGCAATTTACGAGATTGCTGACCTTGCATACCACGTCATGGTCATGATGAACGAAATGGGTATTTCGGTTGACGAGGTCAAAGCAGAGCTGGCATCCCGTCATATCATTGACCACAAGGTCAAGCAGGAAAAAATGAAGTAAAATTGAGGGCACTTACCAAGTCGGTAAGTGCCCTTTGGCATTTATGTTCTTTCGCAAAATGCGCCATTTGTGAAATCCGGGAATTCAACGGGTGCGCCACCCTTAGCGATGGACGCCTCTGAAAGCGGAGTGACAGCCATCCAAGCGGCTGCATCGTACACGTCGATGGGGCAAGGCGTGCCGTTGCGTACGGCTTCAATGAATGCGTCATACACCAGACCGTCCATGCCGCCGTGACCGCCGCGAATGCCCTCGCGCTGGTATTTCTCCCAAACTGGGTGCTCATACTTTTCGAGATACTTCTCGGCATTGTTCCATTGCTTGCTCCAACACCAGTGATCTGCCTCGGTAAAGTCGCTGTCCAAGTAAAGGGAGTTGTTATCCTCCATGTACATTCCCAATGTGCCGCGCACGGTAAATCTGCGGCTGTAGGCTCTGGGCAGCGTGGTGTCCAGGCTGAGCGTTACAGTCTCACCGTTGGCACACTTGAGAATAGTAGTGATTACATCACCCTGCGCAAACTGCGCGGTCTGCAGTGCGGGATCCACCTTTTCATTATGCTTTGCATATGTGTTCATGCCCTTTGCGCTACTTGCTACCGATACCAGGGATACAAAGCGGTTGCCGCGGTTAATATCAAGGATCTGTGCAATGGGGCCAAGCTCGTGCGTGGGATAATTTTCGCAGTTTCTGTGCAGGTAATTGCGCAGACGGTAATGTCTGTTCTCCGTTCCGAAAGCAATCTCACCGCGCAGATCATGGCAGTAGCCGCCTTCACAATGCACGATCTCACCAAACAAGCCCTGCTCGACCATGTTCATGATCATCATTTCAATTCTGCCGTAGCAGCAATTTTCCAGAAACATAAAGGGTGTGCGCGTGCGCTCATACGTGCGCACCATATCCCAACATTGGTCGATCGAATACGCGCCGCCAACCTCCATGCCAACAGCAATGCCCTTTTCCATGGCCTCAATTGCAATCGGTACGTGAGATTCCCATGCAGAGAGAATCAGTACAGCGTCTGCAATTTCGGGGTTGAGCGCCTGGTGCCAATCGGTCGTAGCAAACGGCTTTTCGCCGCCGTGGCGCACGACTGCGTCAACTGCCCATTGCGTGCGATCCTCGTACGTATCGCATACTGCCGTAACGCGCATATTATCCATTTCCAGAAGACAATGCTCCAACATATATTGACCGCGGCAACCGATACCGATCACCGCTACTCTGACTTGATCCATAAGATCCCCCTCGAACTTTATTTCACTAAATAATATACCACATTTTTGCCTTTCTGTCAAGTTTTTTATAAAGCTCTTGCAATCTTATGTGAAATGTGGTATAATTTTAGTTGTAAAATTCTGAACGGAGTTTAGATTATGAAAATTATTATTGTTGGCGCAAGCACGGTAGGATCAGCTATCTGTGCAAGACTCGCCAAGGAGCATCATAACATTACGCTGATCGATAGTAACGCTAACAAGCTTAATGAACTCAGCAGTAAATATGACGTAATCGGAGTTGCAGGAAACGGTGCGTCTGTTCCCACGCTGCGTAAGGCAGGTGCGGATAAGGCGGATCTGTTGATTGCGGTCACCAATCTGGACGAATTGAATATTCTTTGTTGCTCCTCTGCCAAGCGCCTGGGCACCAAGAATACAATTGCCCGTGTCCGCAACCCCGAATACACCGAGCTGATTCAGATGATCAAAAAGGACCTGAACCTTTCTCTGACCATCAATCCCGAGCAGGCAGTTGCAAAAGAAATATCTCGTATGCTACGTTTCCCCTTTGCGACAAAGGTGGATACCTGCTACCATGGTCGCGTAGAGCTTGCAGAATTTGACTTGGTGGAAGGATCTACTTTATGCGGCCTGACGCTTGCACAGCTGCATGCCAAGTTGAATCTTCCCTTCCTGATCTGCGGTGTTTTGCGTAACGGAAAGGCATATATCCCTAAGGGCGATTTTATCCTGGCTGTTGGAGATACCATTTGTCTGACCGCGCACGATGAGGAAATCGTCAATTTCTTCAAAGCCATCGGAGCTTACAAGCATCCCGTTAAAGACGTGTTGATCGCTGGCGGCGGCAGAATGACCTATTATCTGCTCGACCACCTGGAAAAGACAAAAATCCGCGCCACGGTCATTGAGCCGGACAAGCAGCGCTGCCGCGAGCTTGCCGAAAATTTCAAGTGCACCGTCATTCGTGACGAGATTACCAATCAATCTCTGCTTACGCAGGAAGGCATTGCAAATGCGGATGCCTTTATAGCACTTTCCTCGCAGGATGAAGAAAACGCGATCGTTTCTCTTTATGCAAAGTCGCAAAAGACCAAGAAGATCATTACCCTGATTAGCGCAATGCAGTACATGGAGCTTTACAAGGGCATGGGACTTGATTGCATTGTGTCTCCGAAATATTCCACCTCCAACGAGATATTGCGATACGTTCGCTCGCTTGAAGTCACGCGTGACATTGAGATTGAATCGCTGCACCGACTCATGGAGGATAACTTCGAGGCGCTTGAGTGCGTGATCAAGGAACCCGTGGAAGGCATAACCGGTATTCCGCTTAAGCAGCTCAAGCTCAGACGCAACGTACTTATTGCCATCATTGTGCACAAAGATAAGATCATCATCCCTTCCGGTAATGACAAAATGGAATGTGGAGATACGGTCATTCTGTTCACAACAGACGTTGAAATCAACGAAATAAAGGATATTTTGAAATAATATGAATTTTCGAATGTTACGTTATCTGCTGGGATGCATATTACTCATTGAAGCAATTCTCATGTTGTTGCCCTTAGCAGTGGCTTTGATCTACCAAGAGGACGTCATGCCGTTTGTATACACCATTGCAATGCTGCTGGTCATTTCGGTTCCTTTTGTCATTCTCAAGCCAAAAAACACACTCATTTATGCACGCGAGGGATTTGTTTGCGTCAGTGCAGCCTGGATTCTGATGGCTGTCTTCGGTGCTCTTCCCTTTATATTCAGCGGTGCGATTACCAATCCTATTGATGCATTCTTTGAAACGGTTTCGGGATTTACCACCACAGGCGCAACCATTCTCTCAGCAGTCGAGCACCTGCCGCGCAGCGTTCTGTTTTGGCGTAGCTTTACTCACTGGATCGGTGGCATGGGTGTACTGGTATTTATGCTTGCTATTCTGCCGAGTGCAGGAGGCGAAGCAATCCACCTGATGCGCGCTGAGGTTCCCGGTCCGACAAAGGGCAAGCTGGTTCCCAAAATGCGCCAGACCGCACTCATTCTTTACGGCATTTACGTTGCGCTGACTCTTGCGGAAGTCGTTGCTCTGATTATTTGTCGTTATCCCGTATTCGATGCAATCGTTACTTCATTTGCCACCGCTGGCACAGGCGGTTTTTCCATTCTGAACGCTTCCATCGCAGGATACCATAATCCCGCATCTGAATGGATCATTGGCATTTTCATGCTGCTGTTCGGCATTAACTTCAACTTGTTCTTCTTCATCCTGGTCGGCAAGATCAAGGATGCATTCAAGAGCGAAGAGCTGCGTGCGTATCTTGGCGTAATCATTGCCGCAACAACGGTCATACTGATCAATACCTACCATATGTTTGATTCTTTCGAGCAAGGATTGAGAACTGCATTTTTCCAGGTTTCCTCGATTATTACGACAACCGGATTCTGTACGGTAGAATTCAACTCCTGGCCCGTACTCTCCAAAACTATCATCGTACTTTTGATGATGATCGGTGCATGTGCAGGTTCGACCGGTGGCGGCTTGAAAATTTCACGTATTTTGATTTTGACTAAGAATATCGTGCGCGAAATCAAGCACATGATCCGCCCCAGATCTGTCAACGTCGTCCGTGTAGATGGTGAGGTTGTTCCCGATGAAACGCTCCGGTCTGCTACCGGATATTTGACGGTATACATCATTGTCACGATTCTTACCATGCTCATCATATCGTTTGACGGAATGAGCATTGAAACCAATCTGACAGCTGCCATCTCGTGCGTGAACAACATTGGACCGGCGCTTGGAGATTTCGGTGCTTTTGGCAACTTCAAACCTTATTCCGATTTTTCAACCGTGGTTCTGTCCTTTGCAATGCTGTTTGGCAGATTGGAATTTGCTCCTATGCTAATTCTGTTCTCCCCCTACGCATGGAAGAAGAGATAATACAAATAAGGCGAAGACCTTTCGGTCTTCGCCTTTTCTTTATTTGGAAATGTTTTCGAGCTTTCCTTGGCTGCGATATGCTGCCAGGATCAATCGTACCACCTTGGCTGCTTCTTGTCCGTCAATGGCAAAGTGTCTGCCGCTTTCCACGCAATCGTAAAAGTCTGCGATCAGGGCGCCGTGGCTTGAGCCATAGCATGCCTTCCCAAGTGCAACGGCAACGTCATCATAATGCTCGTGACGGTCGCCGTAGAGCACGTCCTTGGGCATAACCTTGATCCATTCCCCATCTGCGCGAATGGTCAACTCCACCGGGCAATCGGTCGCGCCGCCATTGGTCGCATAAAAGGTAAATCCGCTATTAGGCTTACCTGCCAGAATGATCGCGCTGTCTTCTACTTCTATGTCCTCGGACATAGTCATGCAAGCAACGGTTGCCCGAAGCTGCTCAGGCATACCCAACAGCCATTGTACCAGATCCAGCGTGTGAAGCGCCTGATTGATCAGCACGCCGCCTCCCTCAGTATCCCATTTTCCGCGCCACGCGCCACTTGCATAATATGCCGCGTTTCTGTACCATGTCACGCTTGCCGTGCCACACAGGCTATTTTTGCCCTCCAAATACGCCTTTACGGCGCGGTTGGCGGCATTATAACGATTCTGGTGGCAAACGCCTAGCTGCGCACGGCTGTTTTGTTGTGCTTCAAGTATACGCGGGATATCCTCTTCCTTGATGCAAAGCGGCTTTTCACAAAGCACGTTGATATTGCGTTGCAGCGCATCAATGATCATCTGCGCGTGTAGATAGTGCGGCGTACAAATGTGTACCACGTCGATCTGCTCCTGATCAAGCATTTGCAGATAGTCGGTATATTGCGTCTGGCCCGGCGCATTTTGCAATGCACTCTGATCGCAATCGCATACAGCTACCAAAGTATGCCCTTGCGCCGCAATTACCTGCGCGTGCAGCTTGGCAATATTTCCGTAGCCTATAATCGCCGATCTCATGGGTCGCTCCTCTATTACTTGCTGCCAAACGTGCCTGCAGTATCCGCAATAGCACCGTCATCGCAGTCCTTCTTCTTGGAATTCGCCACGTGTGCCTGCAGCTCACGCAAATAACGATCTTCGTCAACAGGCAGGCTGATGGGCTCACCGTTATTCCAGCCGGAAAGCTCCATTGCGTTCATCAGCTCCACGCCGTTGATACCCTCAATACCATTAACGAACAGAGGCTCCTCGCCACGTACAGCGGCAATGAAGTTGTTAATGATACCCATATGCTGAGGATTCTGACCGTCAGTTTCCACCTCGATCTTGGTGCACTTAGGAGGTACAAAACCGGTATTTGCGGTCTTGGACCATTCCTGCGTATCAGCTTCATTCTGCCAATAGTATAGCTTATCACCTTCTACCAGCAGCTTGCCTTTGGTACCCGAAATTTCAAAGCGGTTGGTACCGGGAGCTTCACCCGTAGTGGTAATGAACACACCGGTTGCACCGTTCTTATAGCGGAAATATGCGGTTACCTCGTCCTCAACCTCAATATCATGCCACTTACCGAACTGGCAGAAACCGTTGACCTGTACGGGAAGCTCACCGACTACCCACTGTACAAGGTCGATCTGGTGGGGACACTGATTGAACAGCACGCCGCCTCCCTCGCCTTCCCAGGTAGCGCGCCAGCTGCCGCTATCGTAGTACTGCTGAGTACGGTACCAGTCGGTAATGATCCAGGTAACACGCTGCAGCTCGCCAATACCGCCGGACTGTACGATCTCGCGCATCTTGCGATACACGCAGTTGGTACGCTGATTGAACATCATAGCAAACAGCGCGTTGGACTTCTTGGCAACCTCGTTCATTTCCTTAACCTGCTTGGTATATACGCCTGCGGGCTTATCACAAATAACGTGAATGCCGCGCTTGAGGCACTCGCTGACCATTTCGGGGTGGAAATAGTGCGGAACGACTACCATCACCATATCGCAAAGACCGCTATCCAGCATGTCAATGTAATTTTCAAAATACGCAACGTCCTGACCCACAGTTCTGGTCTTCATGATCTCAATCTTCGCAGGATTGTTATCGCAAAGTGCGGTGATCACGCCGTTCGGGATCTTTCCGGGATTGAACAGACCCGCCATATAGTGCGTGCCCTGATTACCCAGACCAATGATACCAACTCTTACCTTTTCCATAATACTGTCTCCTTATAAATGTTCTTTGATGTATTGAATGCTGCGACCAACCTGCTCCATCGTATCGGGCAGAGTTGCCGCGTTATCTTGCTCAACGAGGAAATACTCAGCACCGGAAGCCTTCATGCGCGGAATCAAGGATGCAAAATCAATATTGCCGTCACCGACAGGGGCAAATCTCGGTTCGAAGCCGGCAGGTCCGCCGCCCTTCACGATCATGTAATCCTTCAAATGCACGCAGCAGATTCTGCCCTTGAGCTTATCGATCATCGCGCCAATATCTACGCCACCATACTGCATCCAGTATGTATCCAACGTAAAATTGATGTGCGGTGCATGCTCGATCATATAATCAAACACTGTAACGCCGTCATGCTTGAAGAATTCAAAATGATGGTGATGATAGAAGAACGAGAATCTGTTTTTCTCCATCTTGTTAGCAGCCTCTTCCAGCGAAGCCACGATAGCATGGCAGCGCTCGGGATCCTCCAGCGCATCAAATGGCATAGCACCAAGACCTATGCGCTTGCAACCAAAGCGTGCGTGCTCCTCCATCAGCTTATCCGTATCGTTGATAATACGGTCCATGGGCACATGGGTCAGCACCACAGGCAATCCTGCAGCCTCGCTGACTCGCTTGATCATATCCGGATCAAACGGACCTCCCGAATACTGGATGTAGGAATATCCCATTTCCTTAAGCTGCTTTGCAGCTTCCAGAAAATGCTGCTCGCTGTCCAGATAATTGCGAATGGAAAATAAATTAAGTCCCGCTTGCATGCTTGACAAATCCTCCTTTTGCAAATACGTATCCGTTCTGCTCCAGCAACGCTTTGAGTGCGTTGGATGCGGCGTCAAAGGCCTGATCGTTGTTTTCAAACGTATACTTGTTCTTCATTTCCGTGTTATCGATCTGCGCATATCCTGCAAACACGCGCAAATGAGGCTCCAGCGTCATAACCACGTCAGCTTCGGGATCAATCAGCGCGATCAGCCGGTCAATTTGACCGTCACCGTGGCCTGCAGGCACGATTTCGCCTGTCGAAGCGATTACGTCTTTGACGTGGAAATAGTCGATCTTTGCATGCAGGGCGGGTATAGTCTGTTCTGCAGACTGCTCACATTGCAAGAAATTCGCGGGGTCGTATACAAGCTTCAAACCCGTAACGTTCTGCGCAATCAACTGCACGCGCTCCAAGGTGTCGCCGTAAATGTCCTTTTCATTTTCGTGGCACAGCATAACGTCATATTTGTTCGCCACGACTACCATGCGCTGTAAATAATCATATACCTTCTCGGGCTGCTCATAAGCGCCAAAAAAGCTGAACATACGTATGCGCTTGCACTCCAGGGCCTGCGCCAGCTTGCATACGTGCTCGACAGTATGCAGATACTCATCCATATCCACCGTGATGTCCACTTTGCCAAGCGGCGAGCCAAGCGACCATACCGAAATGCCTGCAGCATGGAGCTCTGCTTTGATGTTTTCCGCTTCTTCAAGTGTCAGATCCTTAACGTTTTTACCATCCACCGAGCGCAACTCTGTCAAAGAAATATTGTTGCGTTGCATCGCGGCAATCTGCCCTTTCAGGCTCTGCGACGCTTCATCGGAAAACGCACAAATTCTGATCATTACAATCCTCCAAATATTCGCTTATAATTGCAAAAAATTCAAAAAAAATCAATTGCATAATTTGTAAATCCCATTGCTTTTTCATCAAATATATTGTACAATATATATAACATTCTGTCAATAGCATGTGCAAAATTAAAGAGGTGTAATATGAAGCATTTTTTATGTAAAGACTTTTTACTTGCAACAGATACCGCCAAAACGCTCTACCACGACTTTGCGGCAAATCTTCCTCTGGTTGACTACCATTGTCACATTGATCCCAAGGAGATTTACGAGAACAGACAATTCGAAAATATCACCCAGATCTGGCTGGGCGGCGACCATTATAAGTGGCGTATTATGCGCTCCAACGGCATCGCTGAGGAGTATATTACCGGAAACGCATCCGATCGAGACAAGTTTCAGAAATTCGCAGAGACTCTGCCCCGCTGTGTTGGTAACCCCATGTATCATTGGTGCCACCTGGAACTTAAGACCTATTTTGGTTACGAGGGCGTACTCAATGGCGAGACTGCCGAAGAGGTTTGGCAACTTTGCAACCAAAAGCTGAGCACCATGCGCGCACGCGACTTTATTGCCCAAAGTAACGTAGCTATGATCGGTACTACGGATGATCCCTGCTCCGATCTTGCGTATCACGCATTGCTCGCTAAGGAAGATCTTGCCTGCAAGGTATGTCCCAGCTTCCGTCCCGACCCTGCACTCAACCTGCACAAGCCCGGTTTTGCTACATATATTCAAAAGCTCTCGACAACTACCGGCATCGCTATCAACACCTTGGCTGACGTCAAGGCAGCGCTGAGCGCGCGTATGGATCATTTTGCCGCACACGGTTGCCGCGCAAGTGACCACGGACTTGACTATATCCCCTACAGAGAGGCAAGTGAGAAAGAAATCAACGCAGCCCTTACAGACGCTCTTGCCGGCAAAGCCGTCACCCGTGAGCAGTCAGAGGCTTACCAGACCGCCCTGCTTCTGTTCTGTGGTCGTGAGTACACGCGTCGCGGTTGGGTCATGCAGCTGCACTTCTCCTGCATGCGTAACCCCAACTCCCGCCGATTCGCAACCCTTGGCCCTGACACCGGCTTTGACTGCATTGCCGTGACCGACAGCTGTGCGGCTCTATATTCGCTCATGGACGCTTGGGATAAGGACGAGCAACTCCCCCGCACCGTGCTTTACAGCCTCAATCCTGCGGATAACCAATGGATCGATACCCTGCTGGGTGCTTTCCAGGATAGCTCGATCCCCGGAAAGGTTCAGCACGGCAGCGCTTGGTGGTTCAATGACAATAAGTTAGGTATGCAGGAGCAGATGACAAGCCTTGCCAACCTTGGTATCCTTGGCAACTTTATCGGCATGCTGACTGACTCCAGATCTTTCCTGAGCTATACCCGCCACGAATATTTCCGCCGCATTCTATGTAACCTGATTGGCAACTGGATCGAAAACGGCGAATATCCTTGCGACATTCCCACAGCCGGTGCGCTGGTGCAGGATATTTGCTACTACAATGCTGCACGATATTTTCAACTGTAACGACGACAATGCTACATAGTAAAACCCACCGGGAATTTCCCGGTGGGTTTGTTTTTGTTATTCAATGATGATCTCACCGTCGGTGCAACGAATTGTAACACCTTTATCAAACGCATTAGCGGCCAAGTCAATTTGCTTCCACTCCTCAAGAGTGCCTTGATATTCAATCATTTTAAGCTGTGTGCAACCACTGAATGCAAGAGAATCAATGATTTTCACCGATACAGGTATACTAATTGTCTGCAAAGAAGTACACCCTTCAAATGATCTAAAATTTATTGCTATCAAAGATTGAGAAAGCCTTACCTCAAACAATGCGTCACAACCCATAAATGCATCATAAGCAATGATCTTCACGCTATCCGACATGTACAATCTTTCTAATTTATCATAATTCATAAAGGCACCGTGATCAATACCAATCACGCATTTATCGGAAGAATCCACATAAGTCGGTATAATGATTTTCCAATTATCCTTGGTTTCCTCCGTATTTGTTATGGCATATCCGGCTTTTATGTTATATGATTTATAAGTATCCCCCGTATATGTATAAGACAAACCTGTAGTGAATTCAGCATAACACTGCCCATTAGCACACTGAACGAGCACCCCGTCCCCAAATGCCGGTATCTCAGCCACAATATTGTTGCACCAGCTTTGCACCGTGCCGCCGTAATCAACGCTAATCACATCGTCGAATGCATACATGCCAATTTTCAATTGAGCCATAGGGGGAATATATATGTGTGATATGGATGTACCTAAAAATGCGCTTTCACCAATTTCTGTCAAAGATTCGGGGAAAATAACGGTTTTCAATTGCAAACAATTAAAAAATGCAAAATTCTCAACTGTCGTCATCCCTTCAGGGAGTGTGATTTCTTTTAATCCGGAATTTTCAAATGAATTATTACCAATCACCCGTAAAGACTCAGGCAAAGATATTTCTTCAAGACACTCACAGCTTGCAAAAGCAGAATCTCCAATTTTCTCAAGCTGACTTGAAAATTGAATCTCAACCAAGTTTTCACATTCTTTAAACGCATTCATTTCAATGGATTTTACAGTATCAGGCATGATCACTTTTGTGATAGAGGTCATCCGAATGCATGCATTTTTATTGATTTTCACAACAGGATATCCATCAACCTGATCAGGAATTTGCAAAACGCCTTGTTTTTCTTTTGCAAGATAGAATACCTCTTCCAATTCATAGGATTGCAAATCTTCATTGAACAGATATGTGCAACCATCTAATTCATAGGTTTGCTTAAATGAATTATCCTTATCGTTCGAATCCTTGCCAAGTGAAGCATCAATCTCATCCTTATGCTCCAAATAATACTCATACAATCTCGCCAAAAAATCGCCAAGGTCTTGCATGCTCTCTCCTACCAATCCGTTACCGGTGGATGCTTGCAGCCGATCGATCACGGAGTCGTCCGTGCCTGCGCCAAGGGCGTTAAACAGATTTTCGGTAAACTTCCATTCGATCCAATTGAGCTGCAACAGGCTTTGCTTAGGCGGTGTGGATTCATCGGGATCGTCCGGCGTTTCATCCTCTTGATCCAGCGGGAACAGAACATTCTCGATGACTTCACTCCCCCACTCTTGTACGGGCTCACTGCCGAGCACAATAAAGGACAGCGGCAAGGATACAGCCAGCATGCAGACAACCAACGCAAGACATGCCGCGCATATCAGAACGCTGCGCTTTTTCTTTTGCTTGCGACTCTTTATAATGCTAAGCTTGGTCTCGTATTGTACGTATTCAATGATGTACTTATGGTCAATGGCGGAAATGGCATCGATCATGATTTCTTTTTTCATAGCATAATCCCCTCCTTTGCCAAAGCATTTTTGAGGGATTGCTTGATATTCGCAATCTGCTTGTTGACCTTAGAACGGCTGACGCCCATTTCGTTTGCGATCTGCTCTATCGGCTTGCTGAAATAGTAGCGGCTGATAAAGACGTAGCGCGTGTCTTTATCCAAGCTATCAAGATACGCATCAATAATCAGTGCCAGCATACCTGTATCATCCGTGTCGGCAATATCTGCTATGACAACTTCCAGCTCCGAAAGAGACAGAGCCTGACTTTGCACTGCGCGCTTTTGCGTTTTTTGCTTGCGCCCAAGCATCAGCGCATGGTTGCGCATGATAGAAGCCAAAAACGCCTTAAGTAAATAGGGGCGCTGCGGCGGAATGGCGTTCCACGTTGACAAGTAGGTGTCATTGAGACATTCCTCGCTGTCCTGCAGATCGCGTAGAATATTGTTTGCTACCGTCATCAGGTAGGTTCGGTATTTGATATCAGTGTGCTTGATGGCGGATTCATTGCGCTTCCAGTATAGCTCAATGATTTCGTCGTCACTCAAAACACGGACGAAGCTTTGTTCCATATCGGTCTCCTTTCAGCATCCTTCACCCTTACAGATGCGATTTTTTCAAAAAAGTGCACGGTTTTCAGAAAATATTTCAAGAATTTTGAAAAATATCGGTTTCACGCGGAAACCGATATTTTTGTGTTTATTCTTCGCGCTTGCCAACCTCGCGCAGGATCTCGAGTGCAGGCACAGGAATTCTGCCAAGATGGTCGGGACCCACGTTGAGCAAGTAATTGACGCCGCGCTCGTTGAGGTGCTTTTTGATGCGGATGACCTCGTCAGCACACTTCCAGTTATCATCGTAATACTTAAAGCCCCAGGTATCGTTGAGCGTAGTGGGCGATTCCACCAGCACGCCGTCCATGTATTCGTCGGGGATCTCGTTATCGCCCATGGATACGTAATCGCCAAGTCCGTTGCCAATGCGGGAGTTGAGCAAGCAATCGGGCTGGATAGACTTGACCAGATCGCGTAATTCCTGCGACTGAGCAGGCGTAATGGAGATAGGGGTATCGCACCAGAGCAGGCAGAGATCACCGTACTTGGTCAAAATTTCGCGGATCTGCGGCAGGATCTTATCGCGGAAGCATTGCTCGTAATTCTTGGCGTCGTCATCCGGATAATCCCAGTTGTTGGTCCAATGCGTATCGCACACGTTGAGGTGATCGGGATGATAGCCGCCGCCGTTGGGCTCGTGCCAGTCCAGCTCCTGCGAATAGTAAAGTCCGAATTTCAGCCCGTACTTTTTGCAAGCGGCAGAAAGCTCTGCAATCACGTCGCGTCCAAAAGGCGTAGCATCTACTACGTTATAGCCGTCCACCTCGGATTTGAACATGCAAAATCCATCGTGGTGCTTGCTTGTCACGACCATATAATTCATGCCGGCATCCTTGGCGAGCTTGACCCACTCCTCTGCATCAAAATAGATGGGATTGAAGGACTTTGCCAGCTGCTCGTATTCCTTACCCGGAATGCGGAAATAAGACTGCGCCCATTCGGCAATCATATCCATGCGCTGACCGCGGTACTCGCCTGCCAAAAGCGAATACAGTCCCCAGTGGATCATCAAACCGAATTTCGCTTCATTTTTGAACCATTCCTTGTTGTTCATACCAAAGAATCTCCTTTATACGTAAAGAATTTCATGTTGTAAGCATACGCGATCTCGGGGCAACCCTTGCGTCTGACCACGTAGAATTTGTCACCGCGCAGTGCGGTGTTTTCCAAGCCCTGTGGAGAAATGTACATCTCTTTACTCCAAAGATACAGTTTTTCTGTCTCGGGCACGCGCCACTCGGCATTATGGAATTTCAGCACGGTCACGGTTTTGGTATAATCGATATGGCTCCTACCGATGTGGGTATAGCTTTGATGCGTATGCGGTTCGTATACCGTTTCTTTGTCGATGTGGGAAAGCGTGTCGATCTCTACGACAAATTCACAATCGTGCTCAACGTCAAACACAACGTCCGCATCTTCTTTATTCTGTTTGAAATAGAAATAGATGGGTACGATTGCAGCAAGGCCGATCAACACGCCCAGCAAAACGTGCACAAAATACCCTGCCGCCAGCGCAGCTACCGCAATTGGCGTAACCCAAACCAGTGATTTTTTGTCATTTGCCTTTGCTTTTTTAACTTCATTGCCAAGTACGTCCTGGCGAATAAAATCGTCTGTTAAGATTTCTTTGGTCATGGCAGTGTCTCCGTTTCTTGATATCGGTATATACGCTCGTCATAGAGCAAAATGGGTAGCGTTGGATTTTCGTCGTACACCACGATCAAAAATGGGATAGGCTCATTCGAAAAATGCATAATACCGCCAAGACCAAACTCGTCCGGTGCATAAGAATTGCGCACATATGTTATGCCACTCTCAAAGAGAAATTCATCCTTGAGCGCACTATCCTCATGGCGTCTGACCGACGTATTATGAGGAAAATAATGGAGCGGCTTCATTTTCTCGTTGGCGCGAATCAAACGGTCATGCAGCACTTGGTAGTTCCCTTGCTTGATCCTGCGTACTTGCTTGCGAAGTTTGTATATTTCGATAGGTGCCACAATGGCAGCGCATACAAGTGTCACGCCTAGCATCGCCGAAAACAGCCCAAACGAGGGATTTTGCTCCACATACAAGCGCCATATAATGATTGCAGCAATCGCCAAGCAGACAAGCCCCAGTGCACCCACAATCCACGCAAACGTAATGCGCGATTGCACGTCTTTATAGAGTCTGTTTTCGATTTTCCGCTTTGTCAGCAAAACACGCGTGTCTTTCTGTTCCATATTATCACTCTTTATACACGTAAAATTTCTCGCTGTACAATGCCAGCACCTCGGTGGGGTTGCTTTTCATGGTGACAATGATATAGGTGTCGCCCGGCTCGGAAAGCTGCAGCGCAACCGAAAGTCTGGACGGATAATACGGCTCTCGATGTCTCTCGCGACGAATGCGCCATTCTCTGCCGCCCTCAAAGTATACCACATCATCCCCACATTCCTTTAAGGATAATTCAGGGCGAAAGATCTCATGTCGCAAAAAAGCTGCGCGTTCAATGAGGATCTGCTGTCCGTCGTCATTTTTGACGGCGCGGATCATTTGCACGGTCTTAACCACCAGCGCGGCAAATAAGCCGGCTAACACAAGCGCAATGATCGCGGCGAATATTGCAAAACCATCCGAACGCGTCTCGGCTGATTTAGTCAACTCCTTCATACAAGAGGATACAAACACGCCGGACAAAACAGCGGTCAGCACGCCGCCAATGCCGTAAAGCACATATTTCACGCTTGCGGTCTTTTTGAAATTGCTAAGCAGCATTTCGCGCGTAATGACTTCCCTTTTATCTTCCTGCATCTTTTTCCTCCGTTGTGGAATCGTCCACGTATTCGTACAGAGCCTCGGGATAGATCATTTGCAGCTCCCAGCTTTTATTCTGATACACCACCATAATAAAGGACTCTCCCACTCCAAATTGGTCACGTGCGCGTTTTTTCTCTGCATGCGTCCATAGACCTTCCTTCATGGTAAAGGTGTTTCCGCGCGCAAATTCAAACACGTCGTATTCCCTTTCTCGTAACGTGTGCGTTCTGTGGCTGTAATAGGTTTCCGTACACTTACGCACCTCAATCAGCGTGTCAATGATCACGGTAACGTCGCCCTGCGTAACGCTGTGCTTCTTTTGATGCATGTCAAAGATCAACTTGACGCCGCCAATGAGCAAAATGGGAATAGCGGCGCATGGAATAATACCAAAAAGAAAGCCAAGCAAAAGATTGACCTCGCGCCATATCCAATTTGCCGCAAGCAGCATCACCAAAAACGGCACACACGCGCCAAAAGCCGCGAATATCATCATCTGAAATTTGTCGGTCGCGCGCTCGGTTATGGTGCGCACTATATCGGATCTTTTCAGTATCTTTCTCTGCTCTGTCATGCGCTTCTCCTTTTCTTGGCAATCATTATACACATTATACCAAATACAAGCGCAAATGTCAACAAATCGCAACAAAAAGAGGTGCCCCGACGGGAAATCCCGTCGGGGCTTGCGTATGTCGTTTAAGCAATTGTTTCACCGTCCGTACAAACAACGGTGATATTAATATAATTAAAACCTACAAAATTGATTTGCCGCCACTCTTCCAATGTGCCTTCATAGTAGATATGCGTCATAGAATCACAGCCACTGAATGCGGATTTTCCAATCGTTTTCACACTTACGGGTATCGTAATCGATTCTAACTGCTTTGCATCGTAAAACGCAAAGGTTTCGATCTTTTCGATCCCTGCGGGCACAACGTAATCCACTACACCGGAATAACTGAAGGTGTTCTCGGGAATATTCACGATGCGTTCGGGGAATACGACCTCTTGAATATTATCGCAATATTGAAAGAGTCGCTTACCGATCGTGTCCACGGAGTCGGGAAATGCAATATAGGTCAAGGCGTTGCAATACTCAAATGCATTATTACCGATCTTTCTCAAACTACTGTTCTCTGCAAAATGCACATCGGTCAGCGAAACGCATCTGTTAAACGCGTCATCTCCGATGCTGACTACGTTTGCTCCGATATTCACGGTCTTCAAGCTCCGACAAAGGAAAAACGCACTTTTGCCGATCGAATTGATCGAGCTGCTTAACTCAAGCTGCTCCAAAGATGTACAGCCGTAGAATGCGCTTCCGCCGATATTTTTCACGCCTTTTTCAAGCACAACCGTTTTGAGCGCAGTACAGTCCATAAATGCAGAGGTTGGAATGGATTCAAGGCTTCCGGGAATCGTCAGCTCCACAAGAGACGTGCATTCCTTGAAGGCATCGACCTCCATGACCTTCAGATCGTTTGGCAGCACCAGCTTCTGTAATTTCATGCATCCGGAAAATGCATGCTCGCGGATGGTTCGG
The DNA here is from genome assembly GCA_045650025.1 of Eubacteriales bacterium. Lineage (GTDB taxonomy): Bacteria > Bacillota > Clostridia > Oscillospirales > CAG-272 > SVQP01. The sequence goes on along the minus strand of JAZRQR010000061.1, from coordinate 7,896 downwards.
TATTCCACAGTTGCGGGATCGCCATCCTCAAACACAACCTCCTCAAGATACGAGCACTCGTCAAACGTATACTTTTCAATAGTGGCAACACCCTTGGGGATGTGCACACGCTTCAGCGATGAGCATCTATAGAAGGCGCGTTCACCAAGCGTAACCAGTCCGCCTGGAAGATCAGCGCTGACCAATGCTTTGCAATCCTTGAAGGCATCGTTTTCAATGGTGTGTACAGAATCGGGCAGATCTATGCTGCGCAAAGAAAGACATCCATTAAACGCGCTTTCTCTGATATGCTCAAGCGTGTCGGGAAGGCTGACCGAGTAAAGCACATTACACGCATTGAACATATTGGCATTCAGAATCTTGATCGGTGCAAGGATTTCCACTTGGACGACTCCGGACGCTGCAAAGATTTCTCCGTCAAGCTCAGTACAGCTTTCGGGGATGGTAAACTCTGTCAGTTCCCTGCAATTTTTGAATACTCTGACACCGATCGACTGCAAATTAGGTGAGCAGTATACTTCTTTTAGGAAAATGCACCCCATAAACAACTCGTGCTCCAGCGCAATGACGCTGTCGGGGATATGAATACTCTTAAGTGATGAGCAATTCACAAAGGCTTGCTGCCCGATGGTTTGCAGGCTTTCGGGCAACGTAATATTAGACAATTTTGTGCAATCGCGGAAGGCTTCCCTACCGATCGCGCTCACGCCATCGGGAATATAGATCTCTTCAATATCGGTCTTTTGAAAAGCCTCCTCCCAAATCTCAGTAACGGGCTTTCCGTCGTAGGTAACGGGAATGATGATGACCTTATCCGTGCAATCTCCTATACCTGATACGGCATAGCTTTCACCGCCCGACAGTTCCTTGTACTTAAGCCCTTTGCTTCCATCCACATCATAACTCGGGTCGGGCTCGGGCTCGGTTTCGGATTCCTGCTGGCTTTCGGTCTCCCTTTCATCAGGCGGTAAATCCGTACCGTCTTTATGCTTCAGGTAATACTCATAAAGCTTGACAAGGAACTCTCCAAGGCTTTGCATGCTATCGCCTGCAAGCGTACCGCCTTGCATGGATTGCATCTTATCAATGACAGAATCCTCGGTGCCCGCTCCTAAAGCATTAAAGAATTCCTCTGCGAATTTCCATTCGACCCAATTGATCAGCAGATCCTCTTGCTTGATCTCCTCGCCCTCCGGCACGTGATCCATCGGGAACAGCACGTGTTCCACCGTCTCGGAAACGGCAGAATTGATCTTTTCCGCATTGGTGATATAGATCAGCGGCAAGCTACTTACAAGCATCGCACACACCAAGAAAACGGCAAGCGTGGCTGCAAGCAATGCAACCCAATAACGTTTTTTCTTGCTGCCTCTTTGACGACTGCGCAAACGCTGATCCATGAGCGCATACGATTCTAAAATATCGGTATCGATCTTGCCGACCGCATCAAATAACAATGCTTTTTTCATACCGTATAGCCCTCCTTTTGCAACGCTGCCCTCAAAGAGGTTTTAATGAACGCAATATCTGCTGTGACTGTGGAGCGTGATACACCCAATACTTGCACGATCTCATCTATGGGACGCGCATCATAATAACGCGCTAAGAATACGTAGCGACGACGCGCATCGAGAGTACGCAGCCACGCGCTGATGACGCTTGCCAGCTGCTCTGCTTCGGTATCTGCATAATCCTCCCCATCCTCGAGCGCATACCCCTTGAGATCCTCAAACGAGGAAAGAAAGCAAGGCGGAATGACCTTTTTGCGATGCCTTTGACGAAATTTGTCAATCGCTTGATTGCGCATAATGCTGCCCAAAAACGCTTGCAGCACGCGCGGACGTTGTGGCGGAATAGAGTTCCATGTTTCCACGTATGTATCGTTGAGGCATTCCTCGCAATCCTGCATATCCTCCAGGACGTTATATGCTGTTTTGAGCAAATAATTTCGATATTTCAGATCGGTATGCTTGATCGCTGCTTCATCGCGCGCCCAGTAGAGCTCAATAATGGCAGGATCGCTGAGCAAATAATTCACTTCTTGTTTCATATTCTCACTCCTTTAAATGTGCCTTCAATTCTATAGACGAAATTTTGGCACATAAAGTCCGACAAAATTCTGAAAATTTATGAAAAATTTTAAAAAGCGGACGAAATAGTCTTCGTCCGCTTTTGTATAGGATTAATATTCTGCGTTGCCGACAGTTCTGGGGTAAGGAATGACGTCACGGATGTTGGAAACACCGGTCAAGTACATGATAATACGCTCAAAGCCCAGACCGTAGCCTGCATGCTTGGTGCCGCCGTACTTGCGCAGGTTGACGTACCACCAGTAATCCTCTTCCTTGAGGTTACACTCTGCCATTCTCTCGAGCAATACGTCCAGTCTCTCTTCTCTCTGGCTACCGCCGATGATCTCACCAACGCCGGGAACCAGCAGGTCCATAGCGGCAACGGTCTTGCCGTCGTCGTTCAGTCTCATATAGAAGGACTTGATCTCCTTGGGATAGTCAATCACGAATACGGGACAACCGTATACCTGCTCAGTCAGGTATCTTTCATGCTCGGTCTGCAGATCGCAGCCCCATGCCACGGGATACTTGAAGTCAGCTCCCGACTTGGTCAGCAGCTCTACAGCCTCGGTATAGGTAACCTTCTTGTATTCACTCTTTGCCAAGGTGTTGAGTCTGTCAAGCAGAGTCTTGTCAACAAAGTTGTTGAAGAAGTTGAGCTCGCGCTCGCAGTTCTTGAGCACATGCTTAATGATATACTGGATCATATCCCATGCCAGCTGCATGTTATCGCTCAGATCGGCAAATGCGATCTCGGGCTCGATCATCCAGAACTCTGCTGCGTGACGCGCAGTATTGGAGTTCTCTGCACGGAAGGTGGGACCAAAGGTGTAGATGTTACCAAACGCCATAGCGTAGGTCTCGCCCTCAAGCTGACCGGAAACGGTCAGGTTTGCGGACTTACCAAAGAAATCCTGCGACCAATCGATCTTACCGTCCTCGGTTCTGGGCAGGTTGTCCATATCCATGGTTGTGACACGGAACATCTCGCCTGCACCCTCACAGTCGGAGGCGGTGATCAGAGGGGTGTGTACGTATACAAAGCCACGCTCGTGGAAGAAAGAATGGATTGCATAAGCAACCTCGCTGCGTACGCGGAACACAGCGGAGAACAGGTTGGTTCTGGGACGCAGGTATGCCTGCTCGCGCAGGTACTCTACCGTGTGGCGCTTCTTCTGCAGGGGGTAATCGGGAGTCGAGGTGCCCTCTACCTCCACGCTGATCGCCTTAATTTCAAAGGGCTGCTTCATTTCGGGAGTCAGCTCTACAATACCGGTAACAACCAAAGCAGCGCCAACGTTCTGCTTTGCGATCTCCTGGTAGTTTTCAATTTTTTCTCTCTCAAAAACGATCTGTGCGCCGGTAAAGCAGCTGCCGTCGTTGAGGTCGATGAAGCCAAACGCCTTGCTGTCACGAATGCTTCTTGCCCAACCGCCAAGCACAACCTGCTTGCCGGAGTAGGCATCCATATCTTCATAAATGCTTCTGATCAAATCACGTTTCATATCTATTTTGCTCCTTGCAAATAATTACTGTCCAAATCCGCCCAAAAGGCCGCTGAGCTGACCGTATCCGGGAATCATTTCTTCCAGGATGCCGTCCATATATCCCTCATCGCTCTTCATGGCGTTATAAACTGCGTCATAAATGGCATCGTGAATCGCGCCGCCAACTGCTTCGTTGATGCGCTCAACAATTGCATCCGCAACCGCTTCAGCGGTCTTATCCGCAATAAACTCCTGCAAGGACTGGTCATCATCCTTGTCAGGCAGCACTTCCGTAGTTTCCTCTTCAGGCTGCGTGGTTTGCTCGCTCGATTCATACTTATTATCAAGCCAAAGCTTGATCAACTCAATCACAAATTCGGATCTGCTGTCCGTGCCGATATAAAGATCCAACACTTCTGCAATGATCTTGGTATAATCATAGTCACCATTACCAAGTCCACCAAGCGATCCCAGAAGATTATCCACAACGCTGTCATAACCGGTAGTAACCTCTTCCTTATCCTCTTCCTGCTTGGGAGGCTGTGTCTGCTGCTCGGTAGAAGCCTCAGTCTTGCTGATCGCGTCCATAATAGCATTGGACATTTCCGTCTTGATCTGTTCAATCTCCTCAGGTGTCAATTCAGGCTCAGTCTCTGCTTCTGTCTCTTTTTCGGTTTCAGCTTTCGTCTCTTCAGAATTCTTATTATCGTCATTATCGTTGCAAGCAACGGCTAAAGATGCAATCATCAGCAATACAAGAAGCAATGAAAGCAACCGTAACACTTTACTCATATGTATGCTGTCCTTTCTTCACCAAATATATTTATAAAACATCATTTATTATAGCATTATTTCTTTACAATGTCAACCTTTTTGCGAAAATAGCGTGATTTCCTTGCATTTTTTGCGCAAAATAGCCGCCTGATTTTAACCAAGCGGCTTTTTTGTTTATGAAACATATTCAACTGTTACCGAAACAGCGGTAGAATCAAACGCATTGGACTGGTAAGGGTTGATAATCAACGCAATGCGATCGTCCTCTGAAACTTCAATTTCAATAATGCGGTCACAAATCTCACCCGTTGCAAGGTATACGTATCCGTATTCCCCTTCGGTGATCGGTTCGCCATTCTTCAGAACAGCATATTGGATGCCGTCTCCCTCAGGCGAGGTGATACTCAGTGTAAACGCATAGGAAAGCTTTCCCGAACGCGGCGCTTCAAAGACCAGGGCGCTATCGTACGTATCAGGGTGCATGCTGCCGTTCATGATTAAGGTAAACGCAGCGTCTCCCTGCCAACGGTTATTGGCAGCATCAAAGGTCATTTCGGTAAATTTACCGTTTCCCTTCTTCTGGCGATAGCTCATATAGTACCAGCAGTCCTTGCCTTGCTCTACAGAAAAGCTGCCCGGGAAGGTATAGATAGCGTTAGGTTGATCGATCACCTTATCGGTCAGATCGTCGACTACGCAGATATTGACAAATTGACCGTCCGGTGCCAGCGCATAGTATTGCGTGATATACGCGGTGGGATTGCCCTTGCGCAAATGATCCGATAGCGAAATCTCCATCGTGGGTTGGGTCAAGGTGGTGTCTATCACCCCAGGCACGTGCTCACCAAACCAGGTATCTATCAGCTGCTTCCATACCCATTCGTATTCACGATAGTACTGATCTATTTCCCAGTTCGCAATGCTCAGATAGGTGCATCCACGGCCAAAGGCATCCATACCCTGCTCCAGATATTTTTCAGGAGTTGCGCCCACCTGTCGGGGACCGTCAATCTCCTGCGCCAGCAAAACGTGCGATGGGAAGGTAGCGTTTGCGTGATCCATGGAAAACTCATGTTCGGTATTGGGACCATCGTCGATCCAGACCACGTCCGCATACTCAGCAAGATCTGCCGCTGCAAGCGTGCAGCGCAAAACCGATGCCGTATCGTAAATGCTGCCAAACTGCAGGCAATACTTGCTCTGCGGACTGATTTGTTTTTGCGCCAAAGCCAGCGCATCGATCATGCTCTTGAGCTTTAAGTGGCGGAACTGATACCAAAGCTGACCAAAATTATCCGAAGCAAGGCTGGAGGGCGGCTCAATCTGATCAAAAGAGGTGTACTCCGTGCCTAACACGTAATTAAGGTCTTGAATCGTTCCGTACTTTTCCTGCAGGTAAGCGCGAAATTGCTGCTTTGCAAGCTCGGAGTAATCATACTCCCCCGCACACCAATATTCACTCTCGGCGTACTGGGAGAATGCGGGAAGATAGAACAATACGTCGGAAGCATATTTCGCTTCATAGCGCTCCACGGCTGCACTGTAAAATGCTACGGCAGAAGCTACAGCACTCTCGGAGCAGAACGAGATCATGGTACGCATACCGTCTATCGAACCACCCTTGCACAGGTTTCCGTCAGGGTCATACTGCATCTGATCAAGCGAAATGACCTTATCATCCGCGCGACGCGTCAGGTCGATCGAAATGGCAACCTTCATGCCCTTGGTCTTGACAACGTAATCGATCATGGGATCGAACGCTGAAAAATCATATGCCCCTGCGGTGGTGGATTCCACGCGGCTCCACGGAATATGCACCTTGATGGCATTAAAGCCGGTCTCTGCGGCAGCATCGACAATTGCCTCAAACTGCGCTTGCGACATGGGAACAAAATTCCAAATACGGTAAATGAAATATCTTTCTCCAATCGTTCTTGCAGGCTTCACCGCAATCTCCTCCATGGTCGATTCTTCTTGTTTCTGGCTTTGTTCCTCGGTCGTTTCGGTCTCATCCGCAACAGTCGTTTGCTCATCCGTTTGTGCATCGGTTTGCACCGGTTGCTCTTCCTGCACCGAGCATGCAACCGTACCAAACATCGATGCGCACAAGGCAACGCATAGAATCTTTTTAATAAGTTGGCTCATACCTACCTCCTAAAATCAATAAAAGGTTGCAACCTCCTGGGTGGGCTTGGTGGCAAATTCGGTCTTTTCCGCATACAATACGGGACCGGGTCTGCCGTAAAGCTTGTGCGATTCGATCTTGATCTTAGCGGTCACAATAGTCCAATCGCGCGTTTTGAGATTGATAGAGGTCGGGAAATAGCAGACAACGGCATTATATGCAATATCGTCCGCGCAGCACGTCATCACGTGGCGGCCAATGATCAAGCCGTTTTTGCCCAGCTTATGGTCGCGTGCTACAATGCCCTTGAAGCGGACAGTTTTGCCGTCATACTTATCGGTATCCTCGGCAAGGTCGCGATAAAAGATCGCATAGTCCTCATCCTTAATGTCAATGACGGGCGCGTCAAAATCATAAGGCAGCGGATCTTCGATCTCGTCGTATTCCACGTGTCCATCTGGATAATCGTAGGTAATGGAAGCGCGCGTGCTGACGCTACGCACCACGCGATGGATCTCCTCTTTATCGATCTCCTCGGGTGTACGGTTGAGTACGATCATTTCGCAATCCTGCAGCTTGTCCACCATGAGCTGACGCATATTGGCGTTATAGGTCAGGAACGTCTTGGCATCCGCAAACATCATATTCTGGAAAATAAACCAATCTGCGGGCAGAGCTGCATACAGCTGCGAGAGCAGCCACATACCATTATATTCGATGATAACACGATCAATCTTGTGCTTCTTGTAAAGCAACGTCAGGTAATCGCGATTGAGATCGGCAGGATCGTCAATCAGCTCCAGATAGCAGTTCTTGCCCCAGAAGCGATCCAATTCCAGCTCTTCAATGCCCTCTTCACAAAGGATCATGAGCGTTTTCTCGCCCGAATTGAAGCGCTGATCCTCCATGGATTCCTGAATGATATGCGTCTTGCCGCCCTCCAGAAATCCGGTAAAGAGATATACGGGAATCTTATTCGCCATGATCAGCCCTCCGACTTATGGAGCTTCACGCCCAGCAGCTCGCCGATGGCATCGATATCCAAGCCCGAGCCGATGACGCAAAGTCTGCCGATAATACCTGCAGCACCCGTACGAATATCCGGCTCACCGGGAACATAGTCAAAGTGGATCCAGTTGCCGTCTTCTCCGGATACAATGCCCTTTGCACGCAGTACAATGCCGTATTTGCCCTCATCACACAGCTCATCCAGCTGCTGTGCCAGCGTCTGCGCATTGAACTTTGCAGTAGTTTCTGCGCCGGCGCTGACAAACACGTCATGCGCATGATGGTGATGATGGTCTCCGCCGCATCCGCAGCTGCAGCCCTCGCCATGCTCGTGATGATGCTCATGCTCATGATCGTGGCATCCACACTCACAATGTTCATCGTGATCATGATGATGGTGATGCTCGTGTTCATGGTAAGTCGGATCGTA
>JAZRQR010000060.1:0-4749 GCA_045650025.1 Eubacteriales bacterium | reverse complement strand
GCACATCATTGCGATTGTTAAGTTCTTCAAGGGCGACAACAATCACAAGACCCCTGTAGCAAGCAAGATCGCTGCTAAGTTCATTAAGGACTAATTTTCACACAAAACCGCGCTCGTGCCTTGGCACGAGCGTTTTTTTGTGTGAAAATTAGTCCTTAATGAACTTAGCAGCGATCTTGCTTGCTACAGGGATCTTGTGATTGATGTCGCCCTTGAAGAACTTAACAATCGCAATGATGTGCAGAACGAGCATGATGAGAGCCAGAATAGCGCCTACGAGCGGGATGATGCCCAGAACGCAAATGAGAGCCCAGCTAATGAGAATGGTCAGAGAGAGCAGCTTCTCTTCCTTGTTCAGCTTGGTCCACCACAGAATGTCGATGATGAGCAGAATAAAGGGAAGAATTGCGGAAAGACCCCAGAAACGGTTCTCGCTAATGCCAAGCTTTTCCATCATTTCCTTCATTGTAATAGCCTCCTATCAATTATTTGAATGTTTTTTCATTCTTGAAACATTATAGCACAAAAATAGACATATTTCAATACTTTTTGACAAGTTTTTTAACTCTTTTTTGCATATAAATTGATGTCCCAGGCGGGGAAATAGCGAAATCTGCGCAAGTAGAGCTTGTAGGCGGGGCAAAGCGCGTGCACAAGGGCAGGCAACGCGTAAAGGTCCTCGCTGCGGTGATAGCAGGAGACCAGCAACGCAGGGGCGTGAGCGGAAATGGTTTGCTTGCAGCCCATCAGCGCTTCTGCCTCCGATCCCTCTACGTCAAATTTTATGTAGTCACAGGCAGCACCGTCCAGTACGCTGTCCAGCGCACGCGCTTGCACCTCCATGATCCTGGCGGCGCGTCCCTGCAGCACGGTGGAGGTGTTTTGCGTAGCACCCGCGTTGCGGTTGCCCGAGGCATCAAAGTGCAGCACGGTGTCCTCGCTCCAGGCGGCGCATTGCAGGGGGATGATCTTGAACTGCTGCTCGGTCTCGGCATAGGCGCAAAGCTTGCGGTGGTTGCGGGCATCGGGCTCCAGCGCGTAAAGCGTTTGTAAGCCGGGGGCATAAGGCGCAAGGGCGCGCGCCGAATCGCCGTTGTAAGCGCCAAGATCGGCGGCGGTGCAAAAGTCTGCGCAGGGCAGGATCTGCCCGAACGATTCGTCGGGATCGTTTTCGATGGCGGTCAAAAACTTGAGGTCGCCCGTCAGCTTATACTGTATGATATGATCGAACACGCGCATTGATTCCTCGTCGCAAAGCAGCGCGCGTGCGGTGTCAAATTCGGCTTTGTGCGCAGCGTAAAAAGCCGCGTCAAACAAATTGTCACCAAAAACGGGCACGTCGGGCGCGTACAGCTCGCATTCGTCCGCCACGCGCAGAATGGTCTGCATCACGTCGGGCAGGGAAGATGCAAAGGAAAGCAGCACGATCATGTTGTCCGCACCGTATTTCTCCTTGGCTTCGCTGTAGGAAAGCACGCGCTTGCCATGGAAGGAGTGCCCGCGCACAAAGCCGTCGCTGGCAAAAAAGTCCTCTATGACAATGCCCTTGGCATCGGCAACCGCCAGTATTTTGTCAGCGCCGTTGCCCATACCGTACATGACGATATGCTTGCTTGTATATTTGAGATATTCCCAAAGATCGGGAAAGGCGGAATATGGCATAAGTTACCTCACTTTTCTTGACAAAGACATGCGTATATGCTACAATTATAGCATAATCTTATGACATTGTAAAGGAGAAAACCAATATGTCTTGCTTGTTTTGCAGAATTATCGCAGGGGAGATCCCCTCTAAAAAGGTGTACGAGGACGAATACGTATATGCGTTCTACGATATTGCCCCCATGGCACCCGTGCACGTGCTGCTGATTCCCAAGCAGCATATGGACAGCGCCAACGCTGTGAACGCAGAGAACAGCGTATACGTGGCAAGGATCTTTGAAGCAATTCCCAAGGTAGCGGCAGAGCTGGGCTTGGAAAACGGCTATCGCGTGATCACCAATTGTGGCGAGGACGGTTGCCAGAGCGTGCACCACCTGCACTTCCACCTGCTGGGTGGCAGAAAGCTGCCCGAGACCTTGGCGTAAGCCATGCGTGATCAAAGACTTGCTCAGGTACTGAGCGGTAACGAGGAAAATTACCTGCTCCCGTTTTACTGGCAGCACGGTACGCACCGTGACCGCATTCCGGCGCAGGTACAGCGCATCTGGGAGAGCGGCTGCCGCGCGCTTTGCGTGGAATCCCGTCCGCATCCCGATTTTTGCGGCCCCGATTGGTGGGCTGATATGGACATCATTCTTGCCGAGTGCGAGAAGAGGGATATGAAGGTATGGGTGCTGGACGATAAGCGCTTTCCTACCGGCTATGCCAACGGTCTGATCGGCAAAAAATACCCCCATCTGCGCCAATGGAATCTTGCGGAGCGTCACGTGGACGTCATGGGACCGATCGAGGGGGCATCCTTCCTGATGCATCCCGATACCCCCGCTGAGCCCTTGGTGGCGGTGCTTGCATATCCGCGCACGGGGCATGACGAGGATATTCATTCTGCGCCCATCGATCTGACCGCGCAGGTCAAGGACGGCTACGTGTATTGGGATATTCCCGAAGGGTGCTACCGCGTGTTCTTCTTGTATCGCAACCAGCGTTGCGGTCGCGGGGATTACATGGATATGATCTCTGCCGAATCCTGCCATGCACTCATTGAGGCGGTATACGAGCCGCATTACGAGCACTATGCGCGCTACTTTGGCAAGATATTTGTGGGCTTTTTCTCGGATGAGCCTTGCTTTGGCAATGGCTCGTGCGGATCTATGCGCATGGATTATGGCTTCTATGAGCACCGCGTGGGCGATCCTGCCCTGGCGCTGCCGTTTAACGATCAGGTGCTTGCTTTGATGAGTGAGGAAATGGGCGAGGATGCGCGCCTGTATTTGGGCGAGCTTTGGTACGTCAGCGAGCATTCCTCCAAAACGCGACTTGCATATATGAACGCCGTCACGCACTTGTGGCGCACCTGTTTTTCCGAGCAGGTGGGCAACTGGTGCCGCGTACACGGACTTATGTATATTGGTCACATCATTGAGGACATGAACGCGCATGCGCGCCTTTCCTGCAGCGGTGGTCATTATTTCCGCGCGCTCCAAGGGCAGGACATGAGCGGCATTGATATCGTGCTTCACCAGGTCATGCCCGGTATGGCACACTATATGCATAATTGCTCGTCCTCTGGTAACATGGTCGATCCTGCCTTTTTCCATTACGTTTTGGGACAGCTTGCCGCCTCGATGGCGCATCAGTACCCGCAAATGAAGGGCAGAGCCATGTGCGAGGAATTTGGCGCTTACGGTTGGGCTGAGGGAAGCACCCTGATGAAATGGATCACGGATTTTCTGCTGGTGCGCGGCGTAAACCATTTCGTGCCGCACGCCTTTTCGCCCGATTATCCCGACCCCGATTGCCCGCCGCACTTTGGTGCAGAGGGGCATGACCCCCAGCTTGACGGATTTACGCACCTGATGCACTATACCAACCGCGCCGCACATCTGCTGTACGGTGGCGAGCACGTCACCTCCTGCGCGATCCTGTACCATGCAGAGGGGGAGTGGATGAACCGCCGCGGTGACGCGATGCTGACTCAAGTGCCCGCTAAGGCGCTTTTGGATGCACATTTGTGCTATGATATTATGTGCCTGGACGTTTTGGAGCGTGCAACGGTGGAGCAGGGCAAGCTCTGCGCCAACGGGGAGCATTACGGCGCTCTGGTCGTGCCGTATGCGCCGCTTTTGCCCGATGCGGTGCAAAAGGCGATCCGGCGTCTTTGCAAAGCGGGCGTGCCCGTGCTGCTGTGTGATGGCAGACCCGAGGGCATTGACGGTGAGGTCGTGTCGGTTGCGCATTTGGCGGATCGCATGTACGAGCTCGGACTTGCCGATCTTTACGTGGACGGGGATTGCCCCCTGTTGCGCCACTACCACGTGCGCCGTGACGGTGCTGACGTGTTTATGTTCTTTAACGAGGACGGTGCGCATACCGTGCGTGCAACGGTGACGCTGCCTGTCAGCGGTGATTTTGCAAGACTCTACTTGCCCGAGGATGCTGTGTATGCCGATACGACTGCGGACGGAAAGATCACGTTGGAGCTGCTGCCCGGACAATCCACCATTCTGGTGTTTGGCGGAGAGACGGCGGATCTGCCCGTGCAGAAAGTGCCTTCCAACGTGACCGTGTTGCAGCCCACCTATCAGATCGAGCTGGCAGACTCGGACGATCTGTCTGCGTTCTATGCGTACAAGACCACGGATACGCTGGTTGGCATAACGGCTGCAAACGAAAAGCCTTCCTTCTCGGGAAAGATGCGCTATACGTTTACTCTGCAAGTGGGGAATGCGCCCGAGTTTGCAATCTTGGATCTTGGCAGAGTGGGGCAGACCGCTAAGGTTTGGGTCAACGGCGCGTATGCGGGCATCCGCATTGCCGCACCCTACACCTTCTCCGTCTCGGAATATCTGAGGGCAGGGGAGAACACGGTGACCGTCGAGGTGGCGAACACCTTGGCAGGAAAGACGCGAGACGGGTTTTCGCATAACATGGTGATTACACCTTCCGGCTTGCTCGGCCCCGTTTCGTTGCGTAGCCGTACGGGAGTCGAACCAAGTTGGTTTTGACGAGCAGATTTTCTCGATCCCTTTATCTTTCCCCTTGGACATATTGCCTATATGCCCTGCGGGAAAAGCTTTTGGGCTCAAA
>JAZRQR010000059.1:0-1213 GCA_045650025.1 Eubacteriales bacterium | reverse complement strand
GTATCCAATGTGCAACATTTTTCAACGGGCGACGGCCCGGGCATTCGTACCACGGTGTTTTTAAAGGGGTGCAATTTGCGCTGTCCGTGGTGTCATAACCCCGAAACCGTCTCGCCCCTGCCACAGACCCTGTATTTCAAGGGCGCAGATCAGGTGCGCACCTACGGCACGCGTATGAGTGTGGAGCAGTTGCTCTGTGAACTGATGGAGGACGAGGATTTCTACCGCGCAAGCGGTGGCGGTGTGACGGTCAGCGGCGGTGAGCCGCTGTTGCAGGCGCACGGCGTTGCAGAGCTTGCAAGCGAGCTTGGCAAGCGCGGCGTGCCCACCATCATAGACACGGCGGGAAGCGTTCCGTGGGAGAGCTTTGCCGCCGTTATGGACGCGGCAGACGCCTTTTACTTTGATTATAAGACCCCCGATGGCGCGGCATATGCGCAGTTTGGCGGCAATGCCGAGCTGATCTATGATAATTTGTGCCGCCTGATCCAGAGCGGTGCGTGCGTGCGCGTCAGAATTCCGCTCATTCCCGGTGTCAATACGTCAAAGGAGCAATGCACAGCCATGTGCGCGCAGTTGCGCGCGGCGGGCGTCGGGGCGGATGATCTTTTGCCCTTTCACCGCATGGGGATAGGCAAATATGAGGCGATGGGGCTGTCTTACGCGTATGCGGGCGTACAGCCGCTCTCGCAGGAGGAAATTGCCCGTATTGAAAGCATGTATATGCAGTATTTTGAAGTCAAAATTGAACGTTAAGGAGACATCTTATGAAAGTCAAAGCAGCAGTATTTATGGGTCCGCACAAGCCCTTTGAGGTAAGAGAGTTTGAAGTGACCGAAACGCCCTCGGGCTATGGCAGATGCTCGCTGATCGCCAGCGGCATTTGCGGCACAGACCTGCATTTTTGCCGCGGTACGCTTTTTGTTGATCCCATGACCATTGTCGGACATGAATTTGTGGGCAGACTGGTGGATTGTGACGCAGCCGAGGCAGCGGCGTACGGACTTTGCGCAGGGGATAACGTCATCGCGGATATTGCCGTGCCCTGCGGTGAGTGCCTGTTGTGCCGCGAGGGCGACGACGCCAACTGCGTGAATATGCAGGTGACCAACGGCGGCAGTATTGAGGTTGCGCCCTATTTGTACGGTGGCTATACCGAGGTCAATTACACGCCTCTTACCAATCTGGTCAAGATCCCCGAGGAGCTGGATCC
>JAZRQR010000058.1:0-6580 GCA_045650025.1 Eubacteriales bacterium | reverse complement strand
GCCCCCGATCGCTGGCGGCGAGAAGCGCACGCAGAGCCTGAACTATATCGACAGCGCAAAGGCAAACAAGTACCAAGTGGGAGAGGACGACGAAAAGGAGGAGAGCGAAGATGCCGAAACAGAGAGCGCAGAAAAATGACCGCGCAGCTGTCAGATCGTACAAGACGACATTCGAGACGCGTCGGGACGAGACGACAGGCGACTATATTATCACGGGCACGGCTGCCGTGTATGACGTCGAGACAGTTATCGTCACCGCGCGCGGCGATATGTTTATCGAGGTCATTCAGCGCGGGGCGTTCAATGACAAGACAGACCTCACAGACGTGCGGCTGTTTGTAAATCACCAGCTCGGAGCGCTGGCACGCTCCAGAAATAACAACGAAAACAGCACAATGCGGCTGTGGATTGACGACGACGGGCTGCATTTTGAGGCGCGGCTTGACGTGGAGCACAGCCCTGCTGCAGCAAATCTGTACAGCGCTGTAGAGCGAGGGGACATGGACGCGTGCAGCTTTGGCTTTTTCGTCGATAAAGACGGGGAAATCATAGAGCGCAAGGACGGAATGAAAAAGCGCACAGTGACGCAGGTCGCCAGCGTGATTGAATTCAGCGTGGTAGACTTCCCAGCCTACCCCGAAACCAGTGCACAGACCAAAATGCAATCAAGGGCGCAGGAGTGCGACCTCGATATATATGCAGAGCTGGAGAGCTCCGACGCCGAGCTGGAGAGCGAGGAACAAAGCGGCGATCAGGCTGCCGAAATTGAACGCCTGAGAAATCAAAATATCATCAATTTGTGGAGGTAAAAACATCATGAAAATGTCTGAAAGAATCAAGAAAATGCTTGACGCAAAGCGCGCAGCGTACAAGGCGGCAGAAACCCGCAACAAGGAGGCGAACACTGTCGAGGAGCTTCGCTCGATCGGCGAGACCCTTCTCGCTCTCAGAGACGAGATCACCGAGCTGGAGGCAGCGCTGGCTGACGCAGAAGCAACCGAGGCAGCAGAGGAGGCTGCGGCAGAGAACACCGAGGAAAAGCCAGAGGAGAAGCGCAGCGCAGGCGCAGCAGGCGCAGAGCAGCGCGGCTTCAATCCTGTAGCAACCTACGGCGGCACCAAGACCACCGAAAAGAGAGGGGCGCAGCAGGCGAATGAGGCAGAGAAGCGTGCGCAGAACTTCGCAGCGACCAATCGCATGTCGATCGGCGCACCCGAGGCGCGCAGCGTGCTGATCTCCAGCGGCAAGATCGCAACCCCGACCGAGGTCGGCGGCATTAACGAAATGTTCAACACTGTGAGCTCGATCGTTGACATGGTAAAGGTCACGAACTGCGAGGGCATGGGCAAGTATCGCGTGGCAATTCAGACCGCACAGGCAGCTGCTGCGAAGCAGACCGAGGGCGCGGCAGCAGCCAACAGCGAGCCCGCGTTCGCATATGTTGACATTGACCCCGAGACGGCTGCCGTGCTGAGCTACATCAGCAAGCAGGTGCGCAAGCAGTCGCCCCTCAACTACACCGAGAAGGTCAGAGCGTCCGCACTCGTAGCTCTCAGAGCATACGCTGCGAAGCTTATCACCGACAAGATCGTCGCAGACGCCGACAAGCTGACCGAGGCTGTTGCTGTGACTGCAATCGCTGCAGACACCCTGCGCAAGATCGCGCTCAATTATGGCGGCGACGAGAACGTCGTCGGCGACGCTGTGCTGTTCCTGAGCAAGAAAGACCTCGTTAAATTCGGCGACGTTCGCGGCACTCAGGAGAAAAAGGCAATTTACGAAATCACGCCCGACACCAGCAACCCGAACACGGGCATTATCAAGGACGGCGGGCTGGCTGTCAAGTATTGCCTCAATAGCAATCTGGCAGAGGGCAAGCTCATTTACGGACAGCCTAAGAACTTCGAGCTCGGACTGTTCGGAAATTATGAGATCAATGTCTCTGAGGACTTCGCAATCGACAAGCTCATGCTGACGATCGTCGGCGACGTTGAGCTCGGCGGCGCGATCATCAAGAAGGGCGGCTTCGTCGTCGCAACTGTAGGCGCTGGCGCCTGATCGGAGGGAGTAAACCATGACAGCGGCTGAACTTTTGACAAAGATCAAGGCGGCGCTCTATATCACTGACAGCTACCAAGACGCGGCGCTGCAAGTGATTATTGACGACGTAAAAAACGACATGAAACAGTCGGGAATAGCTCAGAGCTATATCGAAAGCGAGGCTGCTGTCGGTATTATCCTGCAAGGCGTAAAGGACACAATGAGGCTTGACGGCGGCGCAGCCGACTACAGTCAAATGTATAAAGACAAGATTGTAAAGGCTGCGCTGGCGCACCCGTCCGACGACGCCGAGCAATAGACAGGAGGCGCGGCAGCTATGATGACATACACACCACCCGAGGCGCGGGCAATGTTCACGCCTGCGACCCTCAGAGAGTGCACGGGCACGAAATCAGCCGCAGGCAAGCACACGCCTGTATATGCTGACAAGGGCGTCATATTTGTGAACGCCAAGAGCTACGGAGGCACCGAGCAAACGATCAACGGCGTGCTGCAAGTAGTCGACACCCTGAGTATTGTCACGCGATACCGAGAGGACATAAAGAGCAGCGGGCAGCTCGTTTTCTCTGACGGCAGCGTCTATGAGATCATAGGACGCCCCGAGGACATAGAGCAGGCGCATGCTTTTCTAAAATTCAAATGTCAATACATAGGGGGGCGCGCATAATGGCGACAAAGCTCAGGCTCACCACGAAAGGCTTTTCTCAATTTGAGCAGGCGCTCAAGGTAGCAGAGGACAAGGCTGTCAAGGTCGTGACCGACGCTATGCTCAAGGCTGCGAAAGACTTCACGCAGGAGATCACGGCGGGCGCTCAGGCGCGCGACCTGCCGCAGGAGAGCCTCGACGCGATCATGGAGCCAGTCGTCAAAAATGAGCATAATGTCATAAGCTGCACGGCAGGTTTTAAGCTGGGCGAGTATGGAGAGGGAGACGGGGGCGGCTATATAGCCCTATACACTGAGTACGGGACACCGCACCGACAGAAGCACGGACGGCAGCAGCCTGACCCGTTTATAGCTCCAGCTCGTGACAAGGCTGCAAAGGCTTATAAAAAAGAGGTCACGGCGGGGCTCAATAAGATACTGGAGGAGGCATTGCCGAAATGATAGAGCAATTAACAAACATCATAGAGGCGCGCGGGCTGCCAGTATATCTACAGGGCACCATGACCGAGGAGGAGGCGACGACCCTGCCGCGCTACTATACCTATTGGAATTTTGCAACGCCTGACGCGTCGCATTATAACAATAGACCGACACGCAGCGTGTGCAGCTGCTGGGTGTACTTGTACACCATTGACGACCCTATCACAGCACAGAAAGAGCTCGACGGGCTTATAGCAGCTCTTCGCGCTGCTGGCTGGGCTGTAGAGGGCAGAGGCGAGGGCGCAAGCAGCAGCCTCAAGACGCACATAGGGCGGCGTATAACAGCCCACAAGTCAGAACTTTATTGACGGAGGTACAACAATGAGCGAAAAAACTGTTGAATTTAGAGGCGTTGACGATCTCTATATCGCAGAAGTGACCGCGGACACGAAAGAAGAATATACCACGGGAACCCCTGAGCTGTTGAGCGACTTCGCGGAGATCAGCAAGACAGTCGAGACGCAGAAGCAAAAGAAATTTTACAACAACAAGCCGAAGATTGTTTTCAGAGTAGAGGGCGACGACACGATCGCGATCGCTGTGCCTGTTCTCTCTCTTGAGAAGCTCTCGAAGATCACGGGCAAGTCGATCGACCCCACCACGGGCGCCTTTATTGACGACGAGCCCACGGAGAAGCAGTACGCTCTCGGCTATCGCATGAGAAAGACGGACGGCTCGTGGCGTTACGTCTGGAGGCTCAAGGGCACGTTTGCAAACGTCCCCGACGAGGCAGCCAAAACGGAGGACGACAGCACCGACTCGCAGGGGCAGTCGATCGAATACGCGGGCGTATATACGAACCACGTGTTCAAAAAGAACAACAAGGCAGCGAAAGGCGTCGTAGCAGACGACGACGGAAAGACCGACGTTTCGAGCTGGTTCACTGCTGTTGTAACGCCTGACACGCTCAAGGCAAAAGCGTCGACTTGAACCTAAAAAGGGAGGGTAAAAAATGGGAACTTTTACTTTACACATCTACGACGAAAACGACGAGATCATAAAGACCTACGAGCAGACGCGCGTGCGCTTTGGACTGCTTGAGGAGGCGATCAAGATCAGCGAGGACAACGAGGGCAAAAAGCCCGCGCAGTATATCGGGGAGATCAAGCGCGTAGTAAAAGCGATTTTTCCGAACATGACCGACGAGCACATGGCTCTCGCTGATTTTTTCGACGTCGTGAACGTGTTCAAACAGCTACAGCGTAAAGCAGAGGCTCTGCTCGGTAGTGAATCAAAAAACGCGTAGAGGGGCAGCAGGGCGGCGAATCTGCCGCCCCGTTTTCGCTATATGAGGAACTTTTCGAGATACAGATAGGGCTCTGCAAAACATTCCCAGCGCTCACGCCGTTTACTCTGCGAGATCAGGACGCTGACGAGGTCGTCACACTGATACAGCGCTTTATTAAGAGAGGGCAGAGCAGACGAGCGCCAGAAAAAAGCAGCGCTGTGGAAACATCAAACGGGAAAATAAAAAGAGTACGAGTCGACGAAAACACAGCGACGGACGGCTGGTACTAATGTGAAATATTGAACAAAGAGAGGAGGCGGCACAATGGCTGAGGCACTCGGCGCCAGTTTTTCGATTGATATAACAGACTTAAAGGCGGGGCTGGCAGCTGCAAATAGAGCTATAAAAGAAACCAACAGCGAATGGCAGGCGGCGGCGGCTGGTATGGACGACGCAAGCAACTCGCAGGAGGGGCTCGAAGCCAACCAAAAGCGCCTTAATAAAATCATACCTATACAGCAGGAAAAAGTGAAAGCTCTCACTGCTGAATATAATCGCCTGATCGCGGAAGGGCTCGACCCTACCAGCAAGCAGGCGAGCGACATGCGCATAAAGATCAGCAAGGCAACGGAGGAGCTCAACAAGAGCGAGAAGCAGCTCAAGGACACCACAGCAGCGCTTGAGGATATGAACGACGCCAGCAAAAAAGGCGGCAAGGGCATGAGCTCGATCGGCAGTATTGCAAAAGGTGCAGCTGTCGGGCTCGGCGCTATCGTGGCGGCAGCCGCGAGCGCGGTCACTGGTTTTCTGGCGCTTGCTGAGAGCACCAGAGAATCGCGCACAGAGCTCGCGAAGCTCAAGCAGAACGCAGACGCTGCAGGCGTGGGCTTTGAGAACATACAGGACAAAATCAGCGACGTGACGGCGGTCACGGGCGACGCAGACGCTGCAATGGAGGGGCTTAACATGCTAATGGCGACGGGGCTCGACACGTCTCAGATCGAGTACGCCGCCGACGCTCTCACGGGCGCCTCTATGAAATTCGACGGGCTAAACTTTGAAGCTCTCAGCGAGGGCTTGCAGGAATCTCTCGCAGTCGGCGAGGCGGTCGGACCATTCGCAGAGCTGATCGAGAGAAGCGGCGGCAACCTTGAGGACTTCAACGCAGGGCTGGCAGCCACGACGACAGAGGCAGAGAAGCAGCAGTACGTCATGGACTACTTAGCAAAGAGCGGGCTCAAGGAGCTGAACGACAGCTACAAAGAGACAAACAAAGACCTCGTAGAAGCAAACGAGGCAGCCCACAACATGGAGCAGACAATGAACGAGCTCGGCGCCGTTGCTGAGCCGATCTCGACAATTTTCAAGAACATAGGCGCGACGCTCTTGCAGGGCGTGCTGCCCTATGTGAAGCAGCTCGCGGGTGCTTTTCAGTCGATCATGAGCGGAGACGTTGCGGGCGGGCTGTCGCAGATCAACGGAATTTTTGACGGCATTGTCGCGTCAGCGGGCAACCTCGTGACGCAGCTCGCCTCAAAAGCGGGCGAGCTCTTGCCTGTCATTTTGCCGAAAATCGCTTCGCTGCTCAGCACTTTAGTGCAGACGCTTGTCGGCATGGCGCCCCAGCTCTTGAGTGCAGCCTCACAGCTGTTTTTAGGACTGGTGCAGGCTATCCCGCCCACGATCACCTTGCTGCTGGCTGAGCTCCCGAAGATCGCAGAGAGTATTCTCTCGGCTCTTTCTGACGCTATACCGATCATACTCAGCGCGGCAGAACAGGCGCTGGGCTCGATCGTCGACGCCCTGCCCTCTGTGCTGGCGTCTCTCGGCGAAAATTTGCCGAAAATTTTGCAAAAAATTATCGACTTTTTGACAAATAGCCTGCCGACGCTGCTCGACAAGTCGGTCGACTTTTTAATGAGCGTAGTGCGCGCTATCCCGTCTATTGTCTCGGCGCTGGCTCAGAATTTGCCGAAAATCGTGCTCAGTATTACGGGCACGCTCTTGAAAAACGCCCCGAGCATTCTCTCGGCAGCCGTGAAAATGCTCTGGAAAATCATAGAAGCAGTGCCCCAGATCGCGGGCGAGCTGCTCGGACAGGTGCCCCAGATCATAGGCTCGATCGTGATGGGGCTCGCTGGCGGC
>JAZRQR010000057.1:0-2236 GCA_045650025.1 Eubacteriales bacterium | reverse complement strand
CGCTTGTGCGTTTCGTAGAATGCCTTAGTGGTATTGTCGGTGGACCAGTTCGAGGAAAGGCAGGTGGTCTCGGTGGTCATGACGTCAATGCCGTTACGGAAGTCCATGGAGAGATTTGCCACACCGGGGCCAACAAATTCCAAGATGCGGTTCTTGACAAAGCCGCCGGGGAATGCCGCACCGACCAGCGCAAGAGCGACGTCGTGCGGGCCAATGCCGCGACGGGGTGCACCACTCAGATATACCAGCACTACCTCGGGCTCGGGAATGTCGTAGGTGTTGCAAAGCAGCTGCTTGACCAGCTCGGGGCCGCCCTCGCCAACCGCCATGGTGCCAAGCGCACCGTAACGGGTATGCGAGTCAGAGCCAAGGATCATGCCGCCGCATAATGCAAGCTGCTCTCTTGCATAAGAGTGAATGACAGACTGGTTGGCGGGCACGTAAATACCGCCGTACTTTTTAGCAGCCGAAAGGCCGAATACGTGGTCATCCTCGTTGATGGTACCGCCCACTGCGCAAAGCGAGTTGTGGCAGTTGGTCAGCGCGTAAGGAACGGGGAATTTTTCCAGTCCCGAAGCACGCGCGGTCTGGATGATGCCAACGTAGGTAATATCGTGAGAAATCAAGGCGTCAAAGCGCAAACGAAGCGCGCCTTCGTCCTGGGATTGGTTGTGGGAGTGCAAAATTTTTGCCGCAATGGTCTTGCGTCTTGCCTCTTTGGCAGGCGTTGCGCACTCTGTGGTGGGCTTGCCGCCGCACAGGTATACGCCGCCCTGGTGAAGTGTCACTGCTTGCATATGGGGAACCTCCGAAAAATCGATATTTTATTATAGCACATTATGCAAGAAAGGTCAATAGGAACTTGCAAAATAACGCATCGTCAGCCGACACGAATTTGCGCTTTTTGCAGGAAAATAGAACGGACCTTGCCGCGCTTGGCGGCAAGATCCGTTTGGTATGCTGATCTCGCGTGTTTAAATACTCAATCGATGCGCAAAGCCACCCTTGCGGCAAACGTCCTGCTTGGCGCGCGTGGGATGGAAGCCCAGAATGCAAATGCCCTTGTCCACCGAGTTTTGGTAGATCTTTTCCATGTCGTTGTACTCGGGCTGCGAGAGGTTGATGCCGCAAAGTCCGGGTAAGGCACAGAGCTGGTCGATATAGTGGTCGCCGCGTCCGCAAAAGTGCACCGCACCGCCGCCAAAGCGCTGCAAGAGCAGACCGTCATAGGGCGCGGCAAATTCGCCGTACATATCGGGCGAAATGTTCATGGCGCTATCGTTGCGCAGCATCAGCTTGCCGCGATGCCACACGTTTGACCAATGCGGGTTCATATCCTCTCGCAAGGGGCAAATGCGCTCCCAGCGCTGCATGAACGCGGTATAGGTATCGGTAATCAAGGTAAGCAGGGCATGCACCTGCTCGGGCTCGTCGTACATAGCGTAAAACATTTCGCCGCCCCAAAGCAGCTCGGCAATATCCAAAGGACCTTGCAGATCGGGATGATAGATCGTGACGTACTGAGAGATTTTGGGGTACTTGGCAAATACTTCGGCAAAGATCTCGCCCATTTCAAATACCTGCTTGCCAAAGCCCGAGTCAAGGTCGGGCATGCCCGCTGCAAGGATTTCGTCAATGCGCGCGGGATCGTCAAACGGGCGCGTGGTGGGCAGGGTGTTTGTTTCGTAGGGCATCCGGAAAATCTGCGCCCCGAATACCGAGGAGAGAATGCCCGTGCCGTAGTTGGCACGCACGCAGAGGTTGTGGCAGGGCGTGCTCAGCGCATACGATACGCCTGCCAGCTCGCGCTGTAGCATCAGGTCGTAATCCGCAAGCGCGTCGTTGATGTTGATCTCGGGTAAGACTTCGCCAGGCTGCGAGGTGTGCGTGCGCTGCGGCCAAAAGATATCCCCCTGAAATTGCCCGTTCAAAAAGCCGCGCCATTGCGCAAGGAAATGCTCCTCGACCTCGGGGTCGATGCGGCTTTCAATATCTGCAAGCAATGCAAGCGTTTTGGCACTCGGTTCAAACATGGTGTGTCTCCTCTCGGTAGTAGTTGTAATTATTATAGCAAAGCAATACGCCAATGTCAAGCGTAGCCGTACGGGAGTCGAACCAAGTTGGTTTTGACGAGCAGATTTTCTCGATCCCTTTATCTTTCCCCTTGGACATATTGCCTATATGCCCTGCGGGAAAAGCTTTTGGGCTCAAAAAAATCTGCTGCGTCAAAACTGCT
>JAZRQR010000056.1:0-1038 GCA_045650025.1 Eubacteriales bacterium | reverse complement strand
CCAAGTTTGACGATCAGGAGCTCAAGTGGGACAGCCCCTGGGGCATCGGTTACCCCGGCTGGCACATTGAGTGCTCGGGTATTTCCATGAAGTACCTTGGTGAGTATCTCGATATCCATTGCGGCGGTATTGACAACGCATTCCCCCACCACACCAACGAGATCGCGCAGAGCGAGGCGTTTGTGGGTCATAAGTGGTGCAACTACTGGTTCCACGTGCTGCACCTCAATACCGACAGCGGCAAGATGAGCAAGTCCTCGGGCGAGTTTTTGACCGTGTCTTTGCTGGAGAGCAAGGGCTACGATCCGTTGGCTTACAGACTGTTCTGCCTGCAGTCGCACTACAGAAAGTCGCTTGTGTTCTCTTGGGAGAACCTTGACAACGCGGTGGTCGCTTACGAAAAGCTGATCGCGCGCATCATGCAGCTTTCCACCGAGGGCGAGGTGGATGCCGAGGCGTTTGCACAGGGCAAGGCGGCGTTTGCCAAGGCGCTGGATAACGACCTGAATACCGCGCTGGCAATTACGGCTGTTTACGACGTGCTCAAGTCCAAGTGCAATGACGCAACCAAGCGCGCGCTGCTGAATGATTTTGATGCAGTTCTGTCGCTTGAACTGGTGCAGACCGCCGATAAGCGTCGTGCAGAGAAGGAAGCAGAGGAAAAGGCTGCTCGCGAGCAGGCAATGCAGGATCCCTTCGTGGCTGAAATTCTGACCCTGATCGATCAAAGAGCCGCTGCCAAGAAGGCAAAGGACTTTGCCGAGGCAGACCGCATCCGTCAGTATCTGCTGGATAAGGGCGTCACGCTGCTGGATACCCGCGAGGGCACTACCTATCAGATCAACAAGTAAATAGCGCGAAAGTTTACTCAATCTTTCTTTGGACTCTGCTGTTCGCGCATAAACCTCATCGTGGAGTGTTGCTCCGCGATGAGGTTTCCAAACTGTTTGAGCCGCCATGGGCGGCAGGGAGAATTTATGGAAAAAAACGCAAAAAAGACCACCAAGGAAGCGGTCATGTATCTGGTGTTCGGCGAAG
>JAZRQR010000055.1:0-8462 GCA_045650025.1 Eubacteriales bacterium | reverse complement strand
ATCTTGCGAGTAAAAGCACGCCGAAAGACGCATAAATGCATCGCCCTCGGGCAATTCGGTTCGATTCCCGTACGGCTAAGGAAAAGCCGCCCGAGAGGGCGGCTTTTTTGTATTTTTGCGCATATTGTACAAGCGATTTTTCCTTGACAAGTATGGATAAAAATGCTACAATAAAATCAATAAAGTGCAAGGAGGACACACGCATGAAACGAGATCCCGAGCAAATTCTGCGCGCCTATGAGGACGCCAAGAAGATTTACGCCGCATATGGCGTGGACACCGACGCCGCCATTGCCATTTTCAAGACCATTCCGATCACGCTGCACAACTGGCAGGGAGATGACGTGGTGGGCTTTGAGCAGCACGGTGACGTGCATTCCGAGAACGTGGTGACGGGCAATTACCCCGGCAGAGCACGCAACGGCGAGGAGATGCGCATGGATATTGACAAGGCGTTCTCGCTCTCGCCTACCAAGCCTCGCGTTAATCTGCATTCCATGTACGGTGAGCCGGGTACGACCGAGCGCAACCTGCAGACCACCGAGGATTTTCGCCAATGGATCGATTGGGCAAAGCAGCGCGGCTACGCCATGGACTTTAACGTGTCCTTCTTTACTCACCCCATGATGAAGGACGGCTGCTCCTTGGCAAGCCCCGACAAGGCGACCCGTGAATACTGGATCAAGGCAGGTAAGAGCGGCAGAGCCATTGCCAATGACATTGGTCGTGAGCTGGGCGTGGTTTGTATCAACAATATCTGGGTGCCCGATGGCACCAAGGACGTGCCTGCAGACCGCTTTGCATACCGTGCGCGCCTGGCAGATTCCTTGGACGAGATTCTGTCGGTCAATTACGATAAGGCAAACGTGCGCGACGTGCTGGAGGGCAAGCTGTTTGGCATTGGCACTGAGTGCTTTACCGTGGGCTCGCATGAGTTTTATTTGGCGTATGCCGCCACGCACGGCATCGGCGTTTGCATGGATACGGGGCATTATCATCCCACCGAGTCGATCGTAGATAAGATCAGCGCGGTCTATCCGTACATTGATACCTTGCTGCTCCACATCAGCCGCGGCGTGCGCTGGGATAGTGACCACGTGCTGACGCAGGGCGACGATCTGAGTGCCATTATGCAGCAGGTCGTGCGCGGACATCTGTACGACTCGGGCAAGGTCTTTATGGGTCTTGACTACTTTGATGCTACGGTCAACCGCGTCGGCGCGTGGGCGATCGGTCTGCGCGCGGCAGGTAAGGCTCTGCTGGAAGCACTGATCGAGCCGTACCCCATGCTGCAAAAGGCAGAGATCGACGGTGACCTGACCGCAAGACTTGCGCTTTTGGACGAGTTCCGCAACCTGCCCACGGCAGCCGTGTGGGATTACCTGTGCTACGTGCAGGGCGTACCCGTAGGCACCGAATGGATCGACCAACTCAAAGCATACGAAGCAAACGTACAGAGTAAACGTGGATAATATGGAAAACATCAAAGTCAATCAAATATATATGGACGGCGGTAAGCTGAAATGGAACTGCCGTCCCGGTGTTACCGCAAATTTGCACCCAACTTTTTCTTGGTCTGTGATCTCCGATTTGCAGGATAACCGTCAAAGCGCGTGCCGTGTGTGCGTCTATACGGGCAATCAGACGCTGTACTGGGATAGCGGTTGGCGCGAGCAGACCGAGCAGAAGCTTACCTATACGGGGGAGCCTCTCCCCGAAGGGTTGACGCTTATCGTTGGCGTTTTTGTGCGCGACGCATTTGGTAACGAGAGCAAGGAGTCAAGAAATTTCTTTGTCAATGGTTTGACCGATATGTCTTGTGCCTCTTGGATCACACATCCCGTGGCGCAAAAGCGTGTGCCGATCTGTTTACGCAAGGATATTGAACTACAAGAGCAGCCTGTAGATGCTTGCTTGTACGTGGCGGGTATCGGGTATCACGATATTGCAGTCAATGGGATTGGCTTCAATGCATTACTGGATCCCGCACACACCAACTATAAAAAGCAGGTGCAATATTCGGTGATTCCCGAGATCACGGGCTTTCTGAAGCAGGGTGAAAACACTCTTGCCGTACAGGTTGCGGATGGCTGGCGTTGCAACGATACCTCGTTTTTTACCGGTATGTTTGCAGGCCGCCCCATCGAGTTTTTCGGTGAGCCTATGCTGATTGCCAAGCTGGTGCTGAAATTTGCGGATGGAAGAGAGCAGACTATTGTCACCGACGATAGCTGGCTTTGCGGTCACGATGCCATCACCGACGTCAGCATTTTTGACGGCGAAACGTATGACGCGCGTTTGCACGATTCCCATTGGATGCTGCCGGGAGGCGGAAAGGATTTCGTGCACGCCGTCGTCAAGCCCTCGCCCACAGAAAAGCTCGTGCCTATGACGGTCGAGCCGATCTATGAACAAGAGACCTATCAAGCGCAAAGTATGTTTGCCTTGGGCGACGGCAAATATATTCTCGATTTCGGACAGAATATTGCAGGCGTGCCGCGCATCAATTTGCCAACGGGCATGCCGGCAGGGCATACCATCACCATGCGTATGGGGGAAATGCTGGACGAGGACGGTGGACTTTACAATTTGCCGCTTCGTGATGCCAAGCAGACCGATACCTATATTGCCTCGGGAGACGAGCGTGATCTTGAGGTATGGCAGCCCAAGTTTACCTATCACGGTTTCCGTTACATCGAGCTGACGGGATATCCTTGCCCGGACAAGAATTCCGTCAGGGCAATTGCGCTTTACACCGACATTGCAAACGACAGCGGCTTTACCTGCGGCTCGGCTTTGGTGACCAAGCTGCACCAAAACGCCATTCAGACCGAGAAAGCCAACATACATTCCATCCTGACCGATTGCCCCCAGCGTGACGAGCGCATGGGCTGGATGAACGACGCCACGGTGCGCTTTACCGCCACGCCCTACGCCTTTGACATTGGGCGCATTTTCCCCAAGGTGATTGGCGACATTCACGCAGAGCAGCGCGCGGACGGCGCGTTTACCTGCTGCGCACCCTTCCTGTTTGGGCAGTACCCGGCAGACCCCGTTTGCTCGTCCTTCTTGGTAGCAGGGGAGCAGAGCCTGCTGTTTACCGGCAATATCGAGCTGATTGAGAAAGCATTTCCTTGGTTTGAAGCATGGGAGCAATCCTTGCTCTCGCGCAGCGAGGACTATATCGTCAACTATTCCTATTACGGTGACTGGGCAGCTCCGGCGTACGCCTGCCGCTCGTTTGAGGATGCGACCAGCGCCGTGACCGAGGGCCGCTTTATGTCCACGGGATTTTCTTACTATAACTGCTGCGCCTTGGCGCGTATGGCAAAGGCGCTCGGCAATGCGGAAAAGCAAGCCGAGTACGAAGCCTTGGCAGAAAAGATCAAAACCGCCATGCTGGCTCGCTGGTGGGATGCCGATACCTGCAAAATGGCTGGCGGCTCGCAAGCCTCGCAGGCGTTCTCTCTGTGGCTTGGCATCATCCCCGAAGCATATTGCCAAAAGGTAGCCGCGGTCATGGTCAATGACCTGCGCGAGCGCGATTATAAGTTCACCACGGGTAACCTTTGCACGCTGTATATGTTAGAAATGCTGGCAAAATACGGCTACGTGGACGACGCGTGGAAAATCTTGACCAACGAGGAATATCCATCGTACGGTTATATGATTCAAAACGAAGCCACCACTGTGTGGGAACGCTTTGAGCTCAAAAAAGAGGCGGGCATGAACTCGCATAACCACCCCATGTACGGCTCGGTGTATAAGTGGCTGTACGGCACGCTTTGCGGCATCAAGCCCACAGCCCCCGGCTGTACCGAGTTTGAGATCGCGCCGCATTATCCGTCGGGGCTGCTTTCGGCGCAGGCACACGTGGATACCGTCAAGGGACAGATCAGCATGCGCTGGGTCAAGCGATTTGGTCACACCTGTCTGTACGTTACCGTGCCGTTTGGCACAAAAGCGCATATCCGCCTGCCAGACCGCACCGAGGTGGTGGGCAGCGGCTCGTATTACTATCAATGGAACTGAAAGGGGATTGAATTATGAAAAAAGTGGTATTGTTGGGAGATTCTATTCGTCTGATCGGCTACGGTAAGCGCGTTGCCGAGCTGCTTGGCGAGGATTATACGGTTTGGCAGCCCGAGGATAACTGCCGCTTCGCAACCTATACGCTGCGTATGCTGTTTGAGTACAAGGAGCAGATCGAGGGCGCGGACGTTATCCATTGGAACAACGGTCTTTGGGACGTGTGCGACTTGTTCGGCGACGGCGCGTTTACGCCTATGGATCAGTATTGCG
Source organism: Eubacteriales bacterium (assembly GCA_045650025.1). Classification (GTDB taxonomy): domain Bacteria; phylum Bacillota; class Clostridia; order Oscillospirales; family CAG-272; genus SVQP01. Next base: position 4,160 of record JAZRQR010000055.1, on the reverse strand, counting down.
ACACCATGGTCAGAATCGCGCGTATTCTCAAAACCTACGGAAAAACCGTCATTTTTGCCACCACCACGCCCACGCACCTTGCCATGTGGGGACACGACCGCACGCGCCTGAACTCCTATAACGAGGCTGTGACCGCCGCGCTGCGCGCCGAGGGCATTGTCATCAACGATCTGTACACTACCATCGCCGCGGACATCGACAAGTATATCGCAGCCGATTACCTCCACCTTTCCGAGGAGGGCATCGAGGTTGCTGCCAAGCAGGTGACCGAGTGCATCAAGCAGTACGCGTAAAATTTTCGTAGGGGGCATTCACGAATGCCCCGCGAATTAGGACATGTATTCGGGGCGTATTTGTAGGGGAGGAATATTTGCAAGCAAATTCATCCTCCCGCCTGTTATGAGATCGGGGTACCGTTTGGATAATCCCATCATAAATCGTTTACGTGCGGGAGGCTAATAGCCTCCCCTACAAACCTCGGGATTTCGTATTATGAAAAATGAAAGCAGAAGCCATTTTGACTTCTGCTTTTGCTTTTTTTATTGAATTTATGTGATCTGTTTACGCCAACGCCTTTTCCAATCTTTCGCGGATCGCTTTCAGGAAATCCAGCGAGCTGACCGAGGTCACTTGCGTGCCGGGAGCTACCAAGCCAACCAGATCCTTGGTCATAATGCCGTCGTTCAGCGTCTGCAGGCAAGCAGCCTCCAGCTTGCCTGCAAAATCGACCAGATCAGTCAAGCCGTCCAGCTCGCCTCTCTTGCGCAAAGCACCCGACCAAGCAAAAATGGTTGCCATGGGATTGGTCGAGGTGGTCTCGCCCTTGAGGTAGCGGTAGTAGTGACGGGTGACCGTGCCGTGTGCTGCCTCGTATTCGGTAGTTCCGTCGGGGGCAACGAGTACCGAGGTCATCATGGCAAGCGAGCCGAACGCGGTGGAAACCATGTCACTCATCACGTCACCGTCGTAGTTCTTGCATGCCCAGATGAAGCCGCCCTTGGAGCGGATGACGCGTGCGACCGCGTCGTCGATCAGGGTGTAGAAGTATTCAATGCCCAGCGCCTCGAACTGCTCCTTGTAATCTGCGTCGTAGATCTCCTGGAAGATCAGCTTGAAGGTCTGGTCGTACTGCTTGGAAATGGTGTCCTTGGTAGAGAACCACAGATCCTGCTTGGTGTCAATGGCGTACTTAAAGCAAGCGTGCGCAAACGAGCGGATCGAGCTGTCCTTGTTGTACTGGCTCTGCAGCACGCCGGAGCACTCAAAGTCATAAACCGTCTCGCGGAAGGTCTCGTTGCCGTCCTTGTCGGTAAAGATCAGCTCTGCCTTGCCCTCGGTGGGCACGCGGTACTCGGTTGCCTTGTATACGTCACCGTAAGCGTGACGCGCAATGGTAATGGGAGCCTCCCAGTTGCGCACTGCGGGGCGAATGGAATCGATCAAGATAGGTGCGCGGAATACCGTGCCATCCAGGATCGCGCGAATGGTGCCGTTGGGGGATTTCCACATTTCGGAAAGGTTGTATTCCTCCACGCGCTGCTTATTGGGGGTAATGGTGGCGCACTTGACCGCAACGCCGTACTTTTTGGTGGCGTACGCCGAATCAAATGTCACCTGGTCCTTGGTGCGCTCGCGCTCGACAAGACCGAGGTCGTAATATTCGGTATTGAGCTCCACAAAGGGGTGCAGCAGCTCGTCCTTGATCATGGTCCAAAGGACTCTGGTCATTTCGTCGCCGTCCATTTCGACAAGCGGTGTGGTCATTTTGATCTTTTGCATGGTAGTAAAACCTCCCTATCAAAGTCCCATTGCGCCAATCGCTTGCATGCGAGAAAGCGCAAGGGCGTAAAAATCCTCAATTGGCATGGCGGCATAGCCGTCGTGCGTGTGCTTGTCGGGCTTGTTGGAAAGGGTCAGCTCGCAGGTCAGTACGCCGGAGTAATTGCATGCGCGAATGCGGCGCATGACGTCCTCCCAATCGGCAATGCCGTCACCCATGACAAGGTGTAAGTCGTCCGTCCAGAAAATGTCCTTGCCGGTCACGCCCACGTTGTCGTTGAGATGCGTGTGGCAGAGCACTTGACCGTATAGGGCAAGCATGTCCTTGCCGCGGTTGTAGCAAAGCTCGTGGCCTGCGTCAAAGCAAAAGCCAAACGAGGGGTGATCCTTGAATGCTTCATACAGAGCCGCGAGATATTCCTCACCCTCCACGTTCTCAAAGCCAAGGCGAACACCCAGCGCATCGGCATGCGCCACGATCTTGCCAAAGTTCACAATACCTGCCTCGGTAGGGGTGTGATCCTCAAACCCGATAAAGGGGTGAATGACCATAACGGGGATTTGGTGCTTGGCGCAGTCGTCCAAGCATTCCAGCATGCGCTGTGCCTCAGCGTCTGCCGCCTCGCCCGTCTGCCACAAGAGGGCAGCGCCGGTAAAGGGGGCGTGGATCGAGGTGTAAAGCATGCCGTAGCGGTCGGCTGCTGCCTTCCAAAGCGGTGTATGCTCGGGGTTCCAGCCTGTAAAAAATCCATTCCAGCCAATCTTTCGCAAAAGCTGTACGTGCTCGTCAATCGAGAGCTTGGTGCCGCCCATGGCGTTGATGGCGTAAAGGTAATCACCCTTGTACATCATTATTTACTCCCGTTTGCGTAGTAGTTCATCAGGCAGCCGTCCAGAATGATCTGCTTTTCGTTGTCGGTCAAGCCCTTGACGTAAAGCGTCAGCGGTGCGGTCGTGCCGTCGGCACAGATCACGGTTGCGTCAAATTGCTCGCAGCCACTCTCCAGCTTTGCGCGGATGTCGGGCACGAACACAAAGTCACCCTCACAGTAGGGGAAGGGGGTATCTGCATCCAGGGTAAAGGGGAGAATGCCCCAGTTGATGCAGTTGGAGCGGTAACGCTTGGTGGCAAACTCATAACAAATGTTGGCAAAGCCGCCCAGCACCTTCTGGCAGGATGCCGCCTGCTCGCGTGCCGAGCCGTCACCCGGCTTGTTGGCAAACATGCAAGAGCCAAACTGCGTGTTCTGTGCCAGCGCGTCTGCGTCACCCACAGCAGCAAGTGCTGCAATCAGCTTGTCCGAGGGAGCGCCCGCTCTGCGATCCTTTTCCTGTGCGGCAACTGCCTTGGAGCGACCCACGTATTCGGGGCAGCGGCGCGAGAGCGCGAACTCGGCAAGGCGCAGGGGATTGGAGCGGTAGGACGAGGTCTCGCCAGAGGGGATGAGCTCGTCGGTGGTGGTTACGGGGTCACGGATGACCGCCGCCAGCTCTACAAGCAGGTTGTCTGCCAGCGCATACTGTGCGGGCCAGTCGGTAATATTGGGACCCATGACCAGCGCGGTCTCGGGCTGGGGATTGCCGTAGCCGTTGTACACGCGCTTGTCGTAGGGGGATGCATCAAATTGATAGGTCAGAGGGGTATAATCGTAGTCAAGATCGGTTGCCGCCGTGATTACGCCGCCCATAGCCGCGGTTGCCGCGATCGAGCGTGCGTCCATGAGCGCCACGCAGGAGATCTGACCCTCACCGGGCTTGGAGCCCTCGCGGTTGGGGAAGTTACGCGTGGTGTGGCGCAGGGAAAGTCCGTTGTTGGCAGGCACGTCACCTGCACCAAAGCAAGGACCGCAGAACGAGGGCTTGATGACCGCGCCCTGTGCCAAGAGCGATGCGGTAACGCCCTGACGGGTCAGCTCCAGAGATACGGGAATGCTGGTGGGGTAAACCGAGAGCGAGAACGCGCCGTCACCCACGTCGCCGGTCTTAAGGATAGCGTCCGCCTCGCAGATGGATTCGTACATACCGCCCGCGCAGCCTGCAATCACGCCCTGATCGGCATGCACGCCCTGCGCGTCTACCTTGCCCGTCAGGGTAAGGGGCGCACCGGGGAACAGCTGTGCTGCCTCGGCTTCCACACCTGCAAGCAGCTCGTCTGCGCGTGCTACAAATTCATGAATGGTGTATGCGTTGGAGGGGTGGAAGGGCAGCGCGATCATGGACTCGACCTCGTCGAGCTTGATCTCGATCATGCGGTCGTAGTAAGCGCCGTCCTCGGGAGCAAGCGGCGCGTAGTATTCGCCGCGCTTGTGCGTTTCGTAGAATGCCTTAGTGGTATTGTCGGTGGACCAGATCGAGGAAAGGCAGGTGGTCTCGGTGGTCAT
>JAZRQR010000054.1:0-27278 GCA_045650025.1 Eubacteriales bacterium | reverse complement strand
CCCGCAGGGCATATAGGCAATATGTCCAAGGGGAAAGATAAAGGGATCGAGAAAATCTGCTCGTCAAAACCAACTTGGTTCGACTCCCGTACGGCTAATTGATCGGGTAAAAAAAAGAGAACGAACGGAAAAAGCCGTTCGTTCTCTTTTTTTATTTTGGCGTGGATTACTCTGCCTGGGTATCGCACCACAGGCAACGCCAGGTGCCGTTCTCAGACTGCACAAAGCTCTGGGGGAGCTCCTGCTCGGTGTGGCAGATGCAGCGTCTGTTCTTGCAGGTCTTGCCCAGCGTGGTGTTCGCGGTGGGGCGAACGACGGTTTTGTTCTGCTTTGCATCCTCCAGCAGCTTGAGAATGAGTGCCATGCGCATCAGCTTGCCGCCCAGCACCTGCTTGAAGTAGCATGCTCTGGGATCATCATCAATGGCAACCGAGATCTCGTTGACGCGGGGCAGCGGATGCAGGATGCACATATCCTTCTTTGCGGTCTCCAGCTTGTCGGGGGAGAGGATGTAGGTGTCGCGCAGGCGCATGTACTGCTCCTGATCGGCAAAGCGCTCGCCCTGCACGCGCGTCATGTACAGCACGTCCAGCTCGGGCATAGCAGATACCAGATCGGTGGTCTCCTCGTAGGGCATGCCGTTCTTATCCAGCACCTCGGAGAACATGTAACCGGGCAGGCGCAGCTCCTCGGGGGAGATCAGCACGATCTTAATGCCGGTGTAGCGGGAGAGTGCATTGATCAGCGAGTGTACGGTTCTGCCGTACTTGAGGTCGCCGCAAAAGCCTACGGTCAGGTCGTGGAGTCTGCCCTTTTCACGGTAGATGGTGTAAAGGTCTGCCACGGTCTGGGTGGGATGGCAATGGCCGCCGTCACCTGCGTTGATCACGGGGATAGAGGCGTTGGTTGCCGCTACCAGAGCAGCACCCTCCAAGGGATGACGCATTGCAATAATATCTGCATAGCAGGAAACTACCTTTGCGGTATCTGCTACGCTTTCGCCCTTGGATGCGGAGGAGGAGCTTGCGCTGGAAACCGAAATGACGTTACCGCCAAGACCCAGCATAGCTGCTTCAAAGCTCAGGCGAGTACGGGTAGAGGGCTCAAAGAACAGGGTAGCCAGGATCTTGCCCTGGCAAGCATGCGCGTACTTTGCGGGGTGATCCGCAATGTCGCACGCGGTGGCGATCAGTTGATCCAGCTCATCAACGGTCAGCTCGACCGTGTCAATCAAACTTCTCATAGTTGTGATGCCTTTCTTGGGATATGGTGGATGAATCAAGCCTTTGCGCCGTTAACGGCGAGGTAATTCTTGATGCGGGTGACGTTCTCCTCATTCTTGGGATCCTCTTCGAGGTACTCAATGATGTCGTAAACGTCCACGATGGAGTATACGGGGAAGCCGAACTGCTCCTCGATCTCCTGCATAGCGCCCTTCTCGCCCTGACCCTTTTCCTTACGGTCAACCATGATGAAGGTAGCAGCTACCTTGGTGCCCTCGAGGTGGGAGAGGATCTCCATAGACTCGCGGATAGCGGTGCCGGCGGTGATAACGTCCTCGATGATGATGATCTCCTCGCCGGGCGTGGGAACGTAGCCGACGAATACGCCGCCCTCACCGTGATCCTTGACCTCCTTACGGTTGAAGAAGAAAGGAACGTTGAGGCCGTTCTTGGAGAGAGCCACAGCGGCGGAAACGGAAAGGGAAATGCCCTTATAGGCAGGACCGTAGAGAACAGCCTGCTTCTTGCCCAGCTTTTCGAAATATGCCTTGGCGTAGAATTCGCCCAGCGTTGCGATGTCGTTGCCGGTCTTGATCATGCCTGCGTTGATGAAGTAGGGGATCTTTCTGCCGGACTTTGCGGTGAAGTCACCGAATTTCAGAACACCGGCAGACTCCAGAAATTGTATAAATTCTCTCTTGTAGTTTTCCATATTGATACTCCTTGTAATTAATCGCAGAACTCTGCTACGCAGCGGTCGTAAGCTGCAACGGGGTCAGCAGCTGCGGTGATGGGTCTGCCCACAACGATGTAGTCAGAGCCGATCTTCTTTGCCTCTGCAGGGGTCATGACGCGTACCTGGTCGCCCTTATCGCCATCCGCAAAGCGAACGCCGGGGGTAACGGTTACGAATTCCTTGCCGCAAAGGTCGTGCACCTTGCCTGCCTCCAGGGGAGAGCAAACGATGCCGTCAAGTCCCGATTTCTTTGCGTTCTGCGCGTAGTGCATAACCACCTTGTCAATGGGCTGATCGATGAGCAGGTCCTCAGTCATGCGCTCCTGGCTGGTCGAGGTCAGCTGGGTAACGGCGATGAGCAAAGGACGCGTGCCGTCGGGTCTGGTCAGGCCCTCCAGAGCAGCTTCCATCATAGCGCAGGTGCCTGCAGCGTGCAGGTTGCACATGTCAACGTCCAGACGGGAGAGCACGTTCATTGCCTTCTTTACGGTGTTGGGAATATCGTGCAGCTTGAGGTCAAGGAAGATCTTGTGGCCGCGCGCCTTGATCTCGCGCACGATGTCCGGACCTTCTGCATAGAACAGCTCCATACCGATCTTGAGGTAGAGAGATTTGTTTTCAAACTTGTCCAAGAAAGCAAGTGTGTCTGCCTTGGACGCAAAGTCACAAGCAATAATTACGTCTTTTCCCATTAGTGTGCTCCTCCGATAATATCTTGCAAATTTGTAATTCCGTATTTTTCCATAACGCGGGGCAGGTCGTCAATAATGTTCTTTGCCGCGCAGGGGTCAATCAGGTTTGCCGCACCGATCTCAACTGCGGTTGCACCTGCCAGCATCATTTCAATAACGTCCTCTGCCGTGGAAAGGCCGCCCATACCGATGATCGGGATGTTGACAGCCTCGTAAACTCTGTAGACCATGGAAAGCGCTACAGGCTTGATTGCAGGACCGGAAAATCCGCCCGACTTGTTGTAAATGACAGGCTTTTTGGTCTTGAGATCAATGCGCATGCCCATGAGCGTGTTGATCATGCTGATGCCGTCCGCACCCGCCTGTTCGCAAGCCTTTGCGATGGACACGATGTCGGTGACGTTGGGTGAGAGCTTGATGTAGACCGGCTTGGTGGTGACCGCCTTGACAGCGCGGGTGACCTCTGCAGCCGCCTCGGGCGAGGTGCCAAAGCTCATGCCGCCGCCGTGTACGTTGGGGCAGGAGATATTGACCTCCAGCCAACCGATCTGGGGCTGGGAGTCCAACTTTTCGCAGGTGTATGCGTAATCCTCAATCGAAAAACCCGAAACGTTTGCCATAACAGGCTTGTGGAAGCACTCTGCCAAGAGGGGCAGCTCGTGCGCGATCACGGCATCCACACCGGGGTTCTGCAGACCTACGGCATTGATCATACCCGAGGTGCACTCTGCAATACGGGGCGTGGGGTTGCCAAAGCGGGGATCCTTGGTTGTGCCCTTGAAAGAGAAGGTGCCAAGGCAGTTGATGTCGTACCAATGGGCAAATTCGTAGCCGTAGCCAAACGTGCCCGAAGCGGGGATGACCGGGTTATCCAGCGTAATACCCGAGAGATTGACTTTGGTGTTTACCATACGATCTCCTCCTTTACGAGTACGGGGCCATCCTTGCAGATGCGCTTATTGCCGTATTTGGTCTTGCAGGAGCAGCCCATGCATGCGCCGAAGCCGCAGCCCATGCGCTCCTCAAAGCTGAACTGACCCGAGGTGACCGATGCGGCGTTGACCGCCTTGAACATGGGCATAGGGCCGCAGGTGTAGAAGTAGCTGTATTCCAGCTCGGTCAGCACGCCCGTAACAAAGCCCTTGGTGCCGTAAGAGCCGTCCACGGTGGTCACGTAAACGTCTGCGCCCAGCGCCTTGAACTCGTCCTCATAGAAGATCTCGTCCTTGGTGTTAAAGCCTAAGATTACCTTGACGCTCTTGCCCTGTGCGCGCAGCACCTTGCAAAGACCGTAGAGCGGGGGAATGCCCACGCCGCCGCCGATCAGCACGGGAGAGTCGCCCGCGGTGGTGACGTCGTAGCCGTTACCAAGGCCAACCAGCAGGTCAAAGGTGTCCCCCACCTGCGCCTCTGCCAGCTTTTCGGTGCCGACACCCACCACCTTGTAGATCAAGGTGATGGTGCCTGCAGCGGTATCGTAGTCGCATACCGAGATGGGGCGGCGGAGGTACAGCCCGTCAATCTTGAAGTTGACGAACTGACCGGGGCGCGTCAGCGCCGAAACGTCACCTGCGACCACCATGCGGTATACGGTGCTTGTCAGTTGTTGGTTCGAGAGAACCTTGTAAAGTCCTTGTGTCATATGTGTCTCCTTACGAGTCAATGGTGGAGATACCCAGCGTGGTCTCCTCCAGTACGTCCAGGAGCACCTTTACGGTATCCAGCGCGGTAAAGATGGTCACGTTGTTCTCAACAGCGCATTGTCTGATCTCCTGACCGTCCGAAATGCCGCCCGAGCCGCTGACGTCACGCGTGTTGATGACGTAGGTCACGTAGCCGCCGCGAATGGCGTTGGGGATCTCATCGCTGCCGTCGCCGATCTTGGCAAGGGCGTGGGTGCGCACGCCGTGCTCCTTGAGGAACTTAGCGGTGCCTGCAGTACCCTGAATGTTAAAGCCCATGTTGTAGAAGCGGCGGATGAGAGGCAGAGCCTCTTCCTTGTCCTTGTCAGCAAGGGTTACCAGTACGGTACCGTAGTTCACAACGTTAGTACCGCTTGCCTGCAGCGCCTTGTAGAGCGCACGGGTCATGGAGTTGTCGTAACCGATGGCTTCGCCGGTGGACTTCATCTCGGGGGAGAGGTAAGCGTCCAGACCGCGCAGCTTTGCGAACGAGAAGGCGGGAGCCTTTACGTAGAAGCGCTTCTTTTCAGCGGGATAGATCTCGTGGATGCCCTGCATCTTGAGCGTCTGCCCCAGCATAACCAGCGTACCCATATCGGCAAGGCTGTAGCCGGTTGCCTTGGAAAGGAAGGGAACGGTACGGGAGGAACGGGGGTTGACCTCGATGATGTAAACGTCGTCGTGCTCGTCTACGATAAACTGAATGTTGAACAGGCCCACAATGCCGATTGCCAGACCCAGCTTCTTGGTGTAGTCCAGAATCGCATTCTTAACCTTGTCGGAAAGCGAGAAGGAGGGATAAACCGAGATCGAGTCACCCGAGTGAACGCCGGTTCTCTCAACCAGCTCCATAATACCGGGTACGAATACGTCGGTGCCGTCGCAAACTGCGTCAACCTCAACCTCCTTACCCTGGATGTACTTGTCAACCAGAACGGGCTTGTCCTCGTCGATCTCAACGGCGGTGTGCAGGTAGGTGCGCAGCTGCTGTTCGTCTGCCACGATCTGCATAGCGCGTCCGCCAAGCACGAAGGAGGGGCGAACCAGTACGGGGTAGCCGATCTCTGCTGCAGCGCGTACGCCGTCCTCGATCACGGTTACAGCCTTACCCTTAGGCTGCGGAATGCCCAGGGAGGAGAGCACCTTTTCAAATGCATCGCGGTTTTCTGCCTTTTCAATTGCCTCGCAATCGGTACCGATCAGCTTAACGCCGCGCTCGGTCAGGGGAGCTGCCAGGTTGATCGCGGTCTGACCGCCAAGGCTGGCAATCACGCCCTCGGGCTTCTCCAGGTGCAGAATGTTCATAACGTCCTCTACGCACAGAGGCTCGAAGTAAAGCTTATCGGAGCAGGTGTAGTCGGTGGAAACGGTTTCGGGGTTGTTGTTGATGACGATCGCCTCGTAGCCTGCATGGCGGATTGCGCTGACGGCGTGTACGGTGGAGTAGTCAAATTCCACGCCCTGACCGATACGGATAGGACCGGAGCCAAGCACTACGACCTTCTTGCGGTCGGATACGATGCTCTCGTTTTCCTGCTCGTAGGTGGAGTAGAAGTAGGGGATGTAGCCCTGCGCCTCAGCAGCACAGGTGTCGATCATCTTGTAAACGGGGAAGAGGTTGTTCTGCTGGCGCATGTTCCAAACGTCCAGCTCGGGGCACTCCCAAAGAGATGCGATGTAAGCATCCGAGAAGCCCATCTTCTTAGCGCGGCGCAGCGTCTCCAGATCCTTGGGGTTGTTCTTGACCACGGACTGCATGTTGACGATGTTGCGCAGCTTTTCCAAGAAGAAGATGTCGATCTTGGTTGCGGACCAGATACGACCCGAGTCAGCGCCGTATTCCAGCAGCTTTGCAATGGCGTAAATGCGGTCGTCGGTGCCGTCTGCAATGTAAGCCATCAGCTGCTCGGGGGTGTACTCGTCAAACTTCTTCATGTAGATGTGGTTGACGCCGATCTCCAGCGAGCGCACTGCCTTAAGAAGGCTCTCTTCAAAGGTGCGGCCAAGGCTCATGACCTCACCGGTTGCCTTCATCTGGGTGGAGAGCTTGTTGTTTGCGGAAACGAACTTGTCGAAGGGGAAACGGGGCATCTTGGTAACCACGTAGTCAAGCGCGGGCTCGCAAGCTGCGAGAATATTACCGATCTTGATCTCGTCCAGCGTCATACCAACCGCGATCTTAGCGGTAACGCGGGCAATGGGGTAGCCACTTGCCTTGGATGCAAGCGCGGAGGAACGGGATACGCGGGGGTTCACCTCGATGAGGTAGTAGCTGAAGGAATGGGGGTCAAGTGCGAACTGTACGTTGCAGCCGCCCTCGATCTTGAGCGCACGAATGATCTTGAGTGCACTGTCACGCAGCATGTGGGATTCCTTGTTGGTCAGCGTCTGGCAGGGGCAAACTACGATCGAGTCACCGGTGTGGATACCAACGGGGTCTACGTTTTCCATGTTACAAATGGCAATGGCGGTGTCGTTTGCATCGCGCATGACCTCGTATTCGATCTCCTTGTAGCCCTTGATGCTCTTCTCAACCAGTACCTGATGTACGGGGGAGAGCTGCAGCGCGTTCTTCATAATGTCAATGAATTCCTGCTCATTGTCTGCAAAGCCGCCGCCGGTGCCGCCCAGAGTAAATGCGGGACGAAGCACGACAGGGTAGCCGATCTCCTTAGCGGCTGCCAGACCCTCTTCCATGGTGTTTGCAATCAGAGAGGGGAGAACGGGCTCACCCAGCTCCTCGCAAAGCTGCTTAAAGAGCTCTCTGTCCTCGGCGCGCCCAATGCTGGTGCCGCAGGTGCCAAGCAGCTCGCATTCGCACTCGCGCAGAATGCCCTTCTTTTCCAGCTGCATAGCCAGGTTCAGACCGGTCTGACCGCCGATACCGGGAACGATTGCATCGGGACGCTCGTGACGAATGACACGTGCAACGTATTCCAGCGTCAGGGGCTCCATGTACACCTTATCGGCAATGGTGGTGTCGGTCATAATGGTTGCGGGGTTGGAGTTGCACAGGATAACCTCATAGCCCTCTTCCTTGAGTGCAAGGCAAGCCTGCGTGCCTGCATAGTCAAATTCGGCAGCCTGGCCGATGACGATCGGGCCGGAGCCAATTACAAGTACCTTCTTTATGTCTGTTCTCTTAGGCATATCAGTTATCCTCCTCCATCATGGTAATGAAACGATCAAAGAGCGCGTAGTTGTCCTGCGGACCGGGTGCGCTTTCGGGTGCGAACTGCACGCCGATCATCTTGCTCGGTGCATCGATCACGCCCTCCACGCTCAGATCGGTGACGTTTTCGTACAGAACCGAAATGCCGGTACCTGCAAGGCTGTCACGGTCCACAGCGTAAGCGTGGTTCTGTGCGGTGCTGGTGATCTTGCCGTCCTCGGTGCAGCGAACGGGTGCGCCGCCGCGGTGACCGTGAGGCAGGGCAACGATCTTAGCGCCCTTGGCAAGGCAGAGCAGCTGGCAGCCCAGACCAATGCCGAAGATGGGATACTTGCCATAGATCTCCTTGACGCAGTCGATCACGGCAGTTGCGTGCTCGGGGTTACCGGGGCCGCTGGAAACGATCACGCCGTCGGGACCCAGCGCCTCGATCTGGGCGGGCGTGGTGTTGTAGGGAACCACCGTAACGTTGCAGCCCTTTGCGGTCAGCATACGCACGATGTTGGTCTTCATGCCGCAGTCAATTGCCACAATGTTGTGCTTGGCGTTGGCGGTTCTGGTGTACCAGCGCTTCTTGCAGCTCACGCGTGCTACTGCATCGGTGGGCTCGGGGGTCACGCGGATCATTGCCAAAGCGGACGCGGTGGTGGTGTAGGTGCTGGTCAGGATGCCGCGCATGCTGCTGCCGTGGTCGCGCAGCTTTCTGGTCAGCATTCTGGTATCAATGCCCCAGATGCCGGGGATGTGGTGCTCGCACATCACCTCTTCCAGGGTCTTGGTGTAGCGGAAGTTAGAGGGCTGGTCGTTGTATTCGCGCACGATCAAGCCGCCAATGGCAAGAGATTTGGATTCGTAGTCTTCCTCGGTCATGCCGTAGTTACCGATCAGCGTGTAGGTCATCACAACAAATTGGTCGGCGTAAGCGGGATCGGAAACGATCTCCTGGTAGCCTACCATCGAGGTGTTGAATACCACGTTACAAACGCGGTCGCGCACACCGGTGTCACCAAAGCTGTAGCCGGGGAATTCGCTGCCGTCTTCAAGTACGAGTTTGATGTTCATTTGATTTTCCATACGATTTTACCTCCGTGAATGGTTGTGATGCAAGTTCCGTAGAGCTCGTGTCCTGCGAAAGGAGTCGCGCGCCCCTTGGTAACGAATGTTTCGGGATCAACGGCATATGCGTCGTCGCATTGCCAAACGGTAAAGGATTGCTCGCCCCGGCTTATGCCGAATCGCTCGCGCGGAGCACTCGTCATCATTTCCACGATGCGCTCTAAGCTCACCACGCCGGGCTTGATTAAGTAGGTGTACAGCACGGGGAAGGCGGTTTCAAGACCCACAACACCCATCGCGCTCTTTTCAAGTCCGCGGCTCTTTTCCTCCCACGAGTGCGGCGCGTGGTCGGTGGCGATCATGTCGATCGTGCCGTCCTTGACGCCCTCGATCAGCGCGGCTTTGTCGGCTGCCGAGCGAAGCGGGGGATTCATTTTAAAGCGACCGTGCTCTTGCAGGTCGTCATCGCAAAGCGTTAAGTAGTGCGGCCCCGTTTCGCAGGTGACGTTGACGCCGCGCGCCTTTGCCTGGCGAATGAGCTGCACGCTTTCCTTGGTGGAAATGTGGCAGACGTGGTAGGCACAGCCGATCTTCTCGGCAAGCTCTAAGTCGCGCTTGATCGGACCCCATTCGCTCTCGGAGCAAATGCCGCGGTGTCCGTGCGCCTTGGCGTATTCGCCGTCGTGAATATAGCCACCGCGCAGAAGGGAATTGTCCTCGCAGTGCGCAACCACCACCTTACCAAGTGCTTTGGCGCGCTTCATCAGCTGCTCCATCATCTCGGTGCTTTGCACGCCGCGTCCGTCATCCGAGTAAGCAATGGCGTAAGGCGCCATGCCCTCCAGATCCGCCGCAATCTCGCCGGCTTGTCCGACCGTCAACGCCCCCAAGGGGTAAACGTCGATGACCGCGTCGCGTTCGATGATCGTCAGCTGCTCGGACAGGTGCTCAATGCTGTCGGGCACCGGGTTGAGGTTGGGCATACTGCACACCGCGGTGTAACCGCCGCGTGCCGCTGCCGCCGTACCCGTGGCAATGGTTTCTTTATAAGAAAAGCCCGGCTCGCGAAGATGCACATGCACATCACAAAAACCGGGAAAAATATAACAATTATGGAAAACAGTGTCAGCAGCATCGATGGCGATGCTGTTAGGAGCAAAGAAAGACAAAGCACCATCCGCAAGGACAGCATCCTTGTGGACGAGGCGGCCGTTATCAAACAAGCAAGCGTTTGTAAACAGTGTCATGTGCGTAAGTTCCTTTCTATGGGTCTGTAGGGCTTAAAAAGCTAAAATAGCCGTGCCAAAAGCAGATGCTCAGGGCGCGACCACAGATAGCGAGCCCCAATAAGCTGACTCACCGAAATATTGTCTGCGCCGACCAAGCTGCCTCGGACAGAATTTGTTGTGTGAAGCCTTGGCCTTGCCGCGTTCTTGAATGCATCGCCAAACTGCCCGAAGCACCTTGCCGCAAGTCCTATTTTCACATCCTAAATATTATACCATAATTATCAAAAATAGTCAAGGCTTTGGCATGCAAAAACCTTGACTATCTTTGTGCTTATTCTAAGAAAAGAATTGTGAAAAATTACAATGAATCAGGATAACTTCTTGAGCGATTGCTTGTTTGCAATGACCACCAACGTCATTTCCTTGCGCAAGATCATTTCGGGGTCGATGTTGGTGATCAGCTTGTCCTGCTTGCGAATGCCTACGACGTTGATGCCGTATTTGCGACGCAGGCTCAGCTCAATCAGCGTTTTGCCCTCCCATTCGTCCTTGACCTCCAGCTCCACGATCGAAACGTCATCCGAAAGCTCGGCAATATCCACAAAGCCCGCGCTGACCAAGTTTTTGGCAAGGCGTACGCCGGATTCATGCTCGGGGAAGGTAACCTCATCCGCGCCGATCTTGAGCAGCATGCGCTGGTGCAGCTTGTTGGCGCATTTGACGATCACGTGCTTGACGCCTGCCTCCTTGCACAGCATGGTTGCCATGACGCTGGCTTCCAGATTGCTGGCAATGGCAATGATCACGGCATCCATATCCGCAATGCCCAGCTGCTTGATGGTGTCAATATTGGTAATATCGGCGCACTTGCAATGGGGAATGGCACGTGCCACGGTATTGACCACCTCGGGATCTGCATCAATCGCCAGCACCTCGGCACCGTTCTGCAAAAGCTCACGCGCAACCGCCTTGCCGTATCTGCCCAGACCAATAATTGCATAGGATTTTTTGTTTGCCATACTGTTATCCTTCCTATCCGACGTGAATATCCTCGGTCGGATCTTCAATCAAATTTTGTTTGCCTGCGCCCACGGTAAAGGCAACGGCAAGCGAGATGGGGCCCACACGTCCCAGGTACATGGTGACGATCACAATCAGCTTTCCCACCGTATTCAAGGTAGGAGTGAGTGCACGGGTCAAGCCAACGGTTGCCGTGGCGCTGACCGTTTCGTATAAAATATCGGTCAAGGGCGCGGAGGTGACCAGGGAGATCCCCAGCGTTGCCAGCGCCATAATGCTAAAGGAGGTCATGCAAACCGCAACGGCTTTGCCAATCGCCTCGTCCTTAACGGTTCTGCCAAACAGGGAAACGCGGTCGTTTCCGCGAATGGCACTTGCCGCCTTGGCAATCAGAATGGCAAAGGTGACTGTCTTAATGCCGCCTGCCGTACCCACGGGAGAGCCGCCTATAAACATCAGCAGCATAGAGACCAGCGCAGACGGGGTGGTCAGCGCCTCTTGGGGAACGGTGTAAAATCCTGCGGTTCTTGTGGTGACCGATTGAAACAACGCCAGCTGCAGCTTGTCGGGCAGCGTATGCGCGCCCAGCGTGGCGGGATTGCCCCATTCCAGGGTCAGGAATGCCGCAAAGCCCAGCGTCAGCAAAAGGGCAGTGGAGCAAAGGGTGATTTTGGATTGCAGCGTCAGGTAGGAAAGCGGACGCTTGCGCTTGCCCACGTAGCGGATGACGTGCAGCACGTCCCACCAGACCACAAAGCCAAGACCGCCCGTGACGATCAATGCCATGGTGACCGCGTTGATCAAGGGGTGTGTGGCATATGCGCTCAGGCTGACGTCGCCGAATAAGTCAATGCCTGCGTTGCAAAAGGCGGAGACGGCGGTAAAGACCGAGAGCCAGATGCCGCGCAGCCCATACTCGGGAATCAACACGGTCATATAAAGCAGCGCGCCGATGCCTTCTACCGCCAGCGTGCCAAGTACCACACGCTTGACAAAGGTGCCCAGCCCCGAAAGGGTATTGAGATTAAACGCATCCTTGAGCAAAAAGCGGTCGCCCAGTCCCATTTTGCGGTGCAAAAGCAGCGAGATGGCGCCCATGATGGTAATCAGACCAAGACCGCCGATCTGGATCAGCAACAGGATCACGATTTGCCCGAACACGCTCCAGGTTTGGTGCGTGGAAAGTGTAGTCAAGCCGGTCACACAGGTGGCGGTGGTGGCGGTGAACAGCGCGTCGATAAACGGCACGCTCTCGCCGCTCTTGGTGCTGATGGGCAAGGATAAGAGCAGCGTGCCCACCGCTAACACACCCAAGAAGCTGAGCAGGATCAGGTGCGTGGTTGAGAAAGAAAATCGCGTTTTTCGTTTCATAGCGTTTCCTCTTTGCTTCGATTTTGGAATCGGATATAACGTTATTATAGCAAAAAAGAATGGATTTGTCAATGTGGGCGGACAAAACAACAAGCGGGTGAACAAAGCACCCGCTTATAACTTAGATTGTTACGCCAAACCAAGGGCGATGTACAGCATGCTGACCAATATGCTCACCAGCAGACCGACCGCTGCGCTGATGGCACTGAACGCAAGGCAGTACAGTGCCTTTTTGCCGATGCCGGTTGCATTGGTGATCAAAAACAAGCCGAGGAAGCCAAAGGCACCGCCCAAACCGCCGCCAATTGCGCCGCCTACAAAAAAGAAGAGGATCAAGGCAGGGATGATGGCGAACACAATGTCATACCATTTTGCGGCAGGGGACATAATGATGTATTCGGTTCCGATGGAGATGGCGTGCCCCTTAAAAATATTGCCGCCAACTATAATGGCAACCGACTTACCGCTTTCGGGATCGGTGTAGGCAAAGGATCGCTTGCCGGTTTTGGGTAGCTCGTTGCCGTTGAAATACAGGGTGTATTTGCCCGTCCAAAAGCCCCAATCCAAACGTATTTCACCGTATTCGGGGTGTGTTACTGTCATTTTCATATATGTATTTGTCCTTTCTGTGGGTTCTACTTATATAGACGCGATTATTGCAAAAAAGTTCGGTATTTTTGCAAAATTGTTTGTAAACAAATTATGAACAGAGAATATGCCGGGGGATGACTCTCTGTTATTGTATGTTTTTACGTGTTGCGCGTAACAGGGGACAGGCCCTTGTTACACCGCAGTTTTACTTATTGGTTGTGTTTGCGTATTTGGCGGCGTAACAATGCTCCGTCCCCGGTTACACGCGCATCCCCGAGCGGTTGCCCAAGCGTGTAACTGCGGGGACGGGTCCGCGTTATGGCGACAAAGTCGCTGTAACACGGTTCCGTCCACCTGTTACGCGCGCGAATTCAGGATGATCAATTTCTAAAAAAACGGGCGCATATAATACGCCCGTGATTGCATTTTATTGCTCTCTGAATTTGATCTCGCCGGTCTCTGCGTTCATCTCTTCCACAATGGCAACCGAATAGAGGTTGTAGCCCAGATTGCGGATGACTCTGCCTCCGTGCTGGAATCCCTTTTCGATGGCAATGCCGATGCCCTCCACGTTGGCGCAAGCCGATTCGGTGATCGAGATCAAGCCCTGCAGCGCGCAGCCGTTGGCAAGGAAGTCGTCAATGATCAGCACGCGGTCGCCCGGACGCAAAAACTTCTTGGAAACGATGACGTTATTCTTGTTCTTGTGGGTAAAGGACTCTACCTCGGCAACGTACATGTCGCCGTCAATGTTGACGCTCTTGGATTTCTTGGCAAACACCACGGGCACGTTAAAGTATCTTGCCGCAGAGCAAGCGATCGCAATGCCGGATGCCTCAATGGTCAGAATTTTGGTGATTTCCTTGTCACCAAAGCGGTCGTAGAATGCCTTGCCCAACTGATCCAGCAGGGTGACGTCCATTTGGTGATTGAGAAAGCTGTCAACCTTGAGTACGTTGCCTTCCTTGACGATGCCGTCCTTTACAATGCGTTCTTCCAAAAAGTTCATAAAGTCCTCCAAAAAGAGAGATGTTGGCATTATTATATACCATTTTTCGCGATTTGTCAACAGAAATCGTGCGTTTATGCAAATAGCAGGCGATCTGTGATCGCCTGCCCCGGTATGAACTTAGGTTGATTATCTGTAATTTTCTTTGATGTACTCGCGCAGGGCATTGCAATTCTTGACACCGTGGAATCCGAATACTGTGTCCTTGATGGTCACAAAGCCGTAATCCAGCTCCTTTTCCTTTTCGGATTGTTTGATGACGATATCGGATGCAGGGATATCCCATACGGAAAAGGTCTGCCCGGTGGTCAGGTTGGTCAGCGTCAGCTGGTCGTTTTCAAAGTGCAATTTCCAGCTGCATTTGCGAATGGTGGTGTAATACACGATACCAAAGCAGAATCCCAGAGAGATCAATAAAAATGCAGCCAACTGCCAGGAAATGAGCAAAGCCAGCAGGCAAAGCGGTGCTCCGCCGATGAATACGAAGAGAATCGGTTTGATAAATTGCTTTTTTGCATATTTTGCATCGGTCTCTGTGGTAAAAGATTTGTTTTCCATGGGGAGTTCCTTTCTTTGAAAATATGAGGCTGCTACATATTCAGTATAAACGAAAATGCGGGATTTGTCAACCGTTTCGTGTGTGTTTCGTATGTGATCGCCTGTTCCTGATGAACCGTCGGGGACGCGGGTTCCTGTTGATTATACGAGCCTTTCCCGTCACAGCGTTATTTTGTCACGGTGTGGGTGCGCTTAGTATCTGCTGCCGAGAAATGCCATTCCGCCGATCAGCAATGCGTTACCAAGCAGGCACAGTACCGAAAGGACGATGCTTAACCACGCAAGCGGTGCTTTCCGATCCACGATGCCGTGAACGATGCCCGCAACACCCAGCAGGGGGCTGATACTAAGTGGCAGCAGACATGCTTGAATGACCCAATCCGGTGCAGGCAGAGGACCGTCAAACACACCAAGATAAATGCCGAAAAAGAATATCCAATCCAAAAAAATTGCAATTATTGCCATAGGTAAAGGCGAAAGTGCTGCCAAGATGCCGGTGATCAGGGATTTTGTTTTCATAAAATACTCCTTTCTGGATCGTTTTTACTGCAATCACCTATATGGATGCTTTTTTTTGCAAAAAAAGTTTCGCTTTTTCAGAAAAAAGTTGGAAATTTTGTTTGCAATTTCATTATATCACAAATCCCGGCGAAAAAATATTAAGAATTATTAAGAATGAAATCCGCCTCCTTTTGAGAGGCGGAAAAAGTTGTGATGCGATGAAGTCCGCCCGTGGCGGGTGTTAGCCGTAGGGACAGGCGTCCTCGACTGTCCGCACCAACCTCTTGATATTATCCAAGCAGCACGTCTGTAACCAGCATGACGCAAAATCCTACCAAAAGTGCGTAGGTTGCGCCGCGCTGATGCCCGTGCGCGTGCGTTTCGGGGATCATTTCGTCGCTGATGACGTACAGCATCGTGCCGCCTGCAAAGGCAAGCGCAAAGGGCAGAATGGCAGAGGCAATGCTGACCGCAAAGTAGCCAAGCAGCGTGCCCACCACCTCAACAAGACCTGTAAGCAGCGCAATGCCCAAGGTTCTGCCCGGCTTGACACCGGCTGCCAGCATAGGACCAATGATGATCATACCCTCGGGAATGTTCTGCAGGGCAATGCCACCCGCGATGATGAGTGCTTGCGAGGTGTCACCCGCGCCAAAGCCTACGCCCGCGGCAATGCCTTCGGGTAAGTTATGAATGGCAATGGCGGTCACGAACAGCAGCACCTTGCTCAAATTCGCATTATTGTGTGACTCTGCTTCCACGCCCGCAAGCTTATGTAGGTGGGGAACCAACTTGTCGATCAGGTTCAAGCATAACGCGCCGACAAAAATGCCGCCCAGCGTCATCAGAATCCCCCATGCGCCCATCTGCTCCATGCCGTGCTCGGCAGAGGGCAAAATCAGCCCAAGCACCGCAGCCGCCAGCATAACGCCCGCGGCAAAGGATAGCACGATATCCGAAAAGGTGTGCGATATTTTCTTAAATATAAAACCGATTACGGCACCGATGGCGGTCGCACCGCCCACACCAAGAGCGGTCAGAAGTACAGGTTCCATATGTTGTCTCCCAAATGTAAAGATGTACAAGAGGGGCTGACCTTGCCAGCCCCTTTATATTTTATGCCTCTTCAAAGAGTTCCTTGCCCACGCCGCACAGGACGCATTCAAAATCCTCGGGCAGATCCTCAAACTTGGTGCCGGGAGCAATGCCGTGCTCGGGAGCACCCAGCTCCTCGTCGTATTCCCAGCCGCAAGCGCCACATACATATTTGGCCATTGTTAAAATCTCCTTTTATTCGTTTTTTACAGTACCAGAGACGGTGCGGAGTAAATTCTTGCCGCAAGCTCCTGGTTGAGCAGGTACAAGCCTCTGGGATCGGAGCCGAACAGCTCCATCTTGGTGATCATATCGTTTGCGTTGGTTTCCTCCTCGCCCTGCTCCTTGACAAACCAGTCAAGGAACTGCATGGTGCGGAAATCACGCACGTCGTAAGCCGCCGCGTAAATGTCATTGATCAGCGAGGTGACGTATTCCTCGTGTGCAAGGCCTGCCTTGAGCACGTCCATATGGCATGCAAAGGTCTTGTCGGGCTTGTCGATTGCCTCCAGCGTCACGGTTGCGTTTTCATTTTGCAGGTAGGTGTAGAACAGCATGGCGTGGTCTCTTTCCTCCTGCGCCTGTACCATATACCAGTTGGCAAAGCCGTCCAGACCCGCAGCCTTGAAGTAGTTGGAAAAATCGAGGTAGAGATATGCGGAGTAGAATTCCTTGTTGATCTGCTGATTCAGCAGATCGTGAACCTTAGCATTCAGCATGGTGAGTCCTCCTTCTGTTTGATCAAATTTCAGCCTTCCAAAGACCGTGCAGATTGCAGTAAGCGTAAACTGCTACGGGCTTCTCGTCAGCCAGTGCGAATACTGCCTTGGGAGCTTCGCCGGGATTGAGAGCCTTTCTCTGGCCACCCTTGTCGGTCTGCAGGTATACCCATTCAATGCTATGCTCCTCTACCATGGGGTGTGCAACAGAGCCGACCTCAACGATCACCTTGTCACCCTCAACCTTGACTACGGGAATGTGCTTTTCGCGGCTGGCTTCCACAACGCCTGCCTCGATCTTGGTCATGCTCTGACCGCAGCACTTCATGGGAACGCCGGACTCATGAATGGAAGAAACAAGGTTGCCGCATTTTTCACAGATATAGAAATTGGTGTTAGACATAATAAAATCTCCTTTTTATCTAATATTTGAAGTATAGTATAAGTTATTGGATCTCTACGAAATCCGAGGCGCCGTGCTTGCAAAGCGGGCAAACGAAATCCTCGGGCAGCTCGCCCTCGTGGACGTAGCCGCAGATGGTGCACACATAGCCCTTGATGCCTTCGGTTTTGGGCTTGGGCTTGACGTGCTGGTGATAGTAGGTGTAGGTCATGGTCTCGCGGTCGGAAATCACTCTTGCTTCCTCAATCGAGCAGATGAACATGCCGTGTGTGCCGAGATCTACGTACTGTTCTACCGCCAGCGACATGAACGAATTGATGTATCTGGGCAAAAAGGCAAGTCCGTTATCCGAGCGCAGCGGCTGGCAATCCTTGAATTTATCCACGTTTCTGCCGCTCTGGAATCCAAAGGTCTCAAATACCGAGAAGGGAGCGTCTACCGTCAGGCAATTGATGTTCATCTTGCCGGTCTGCTTGATGACGTGATGCGAGTAGTTTTCCTTGTTAATGGTCACCGCTAAGCGGTTGGGGGTGTTGGTGACCTGTGTGACCGTGTTGACGATCAAGCCGTTGTCCTTTTTGCCGTCGTGGCAGGTGATGACGTATAAGCCGTAGCCGATGTTGAACAGTGCGTTCAGATCGTTCTTGTTGGCGGTCTCGTCACGCTGCGCCAGGTATTCGCGGCACAGCTCGTTGACCATTTGACCCAGCTGCTCGGTGCTCTCGGCGTTCAGCGCGGACTTGATCTTGACGGCGGTGTCGGTATAGGTGATGTTCTTGCTCTTTTCCAGCATTGCCTTCATGACCTTGACTGCCTGGGGTGCCCAGCTGCCGTTTTCGATCATGGCGACCGTGCGGTTCTGGAAGTTGCGCTCGGTCAGGTGGTTGATATACTCACGCATGAAGGGGAAGATGTCTGCGTTGTAGGTGGTGGTTGCCAGCACCAGCTTGCTGTAGCGGAACGCATCGGCAACTGCCTGTGCCATATCGCATCTTGCAAGGTCGTATACGACCACGGCAGGTGCGCCGTTTGCCTTGAGCTTTTCGGCAAGCAGGGAAACTGCCTTGCCCGTGTTGCCGTATACCGAGGTGTAGGCGATCACAATGCCGTCCTGCTCGGGCTGGTAGCTCGACCAGACGTTATAAAGATTCAGATAGTAACCAAGATTTTCCGTGAGCACCGGACCGTGCAAGGGGCAGATGATCTCAATGTCAAGCGCGGCTGCTTTTTTGAGCAGTGCCTGCACCTGCGTGCCGTACTTGCCCACAATGCCGATGTAGTAGCGTCTTGCCTCGTCCGCCCAAGGCTCTTTTGCGTCCATGGCACCAAACTTGCCAAAGCCGTCGGCAGAGAACAGTACCTTGTCGGTGGCGTCGTAGGTCACAATGACCTCGGGCCAGTGCACCATGGGAGCGGTCACAAAGGTCAGCTTGTGGTAGCCAAGATCCAGTACGTCGCCCTCGCCCACCACAATGCGGCGGTCGGAGAAATCGGTGCCAAAGAAATTTTGCATCATGGTAAACGCCTTGGAGGAGGACACGATGGTTGCCTTCGGATATGTCTTTGCAAACTGCAAAATGTTTGCCGAGTGGTCGGGCTCCATGTGCTGCACGATCAGATAATCGGGGGTGCGGCCGTCCAGCGCGTCGCGGATGTTGTCCAGCCATTCATGGGTAAAGCCTGCGTCAACGGTGTCCATAATGGCAACGAAGTTGTCAAGAATAGCGTAGGAGTTGTAGCACATGCCGTTTGGCACGCGGTACTGACCCTCAAACAGATCGATCTTTCGGTCGTTTACGCCGATATATCTGATGTCCTTGGTGATGTTCATTCAGAAGCTCTCCTTAATTTATTATATGTATACTGATATTTTAACACGATTATTAGGTGGTTTCAAGTAATTTTTGTAAACTTATTCCGCAATTCTGCCGTCGGTGGTGATGGTGACGACCTGCCAGGGGATGAATTTTCCGCTTGCCTGCAAAGCACGCTTGACAGCGTTTTCAATCCCGCCGCAGCAGGGAACCTCCATGCGCACGACCTTGACGCTCTTTATATTGTTTTGTGCAATAATGGCGGTCAGCTTTTCAGCGTAGTCCGCGGCGTCAAGCTTGGGGCAACCAATCAGCGTAATGTGGTTTTTCATAAAGTCTGCGTGGAAACCGGCGTAGGCGTAAGCGGTGCAGTCGGCGGCGATCAGCAGATTTGCACCGTCAAAATACGGGGCGTTGACGGGTACTAACTTGATCTGGCAGGGCCATTGCGCAAGCTGGCTTCCCATGCTTATACGCTGCAAGGGAGTGCTGCTTTCGCGGCGAATGCTGCGAGATGCGCTGCCGGGGCAGGCACAAGCGTTTGCCTTGGTTGCCTTTGCGCGGGCAACCGCTTGCTCATCGTAGG
The DNA here is from genome assembly GCA_045650025.1 of Eubacteriales bacterium. Classification (GTDB taxonomy): domain Bacteria; phylum Bacillota; class Clostridia; order Oscillospirales; family CAG-272; genus SVQP01. Next base: position 7,821 of record JAZRQR010000054.1, on the reverse strand, counting down.
CGGGGGCTTCGCGCTCCTCAAAGGTAATGGCACCCGTGGGACACGCGGGCAGGCAATCGCCAAGTCCGTCGCAAAAGTCCTCACGGAGCAGCTCTGCCTTGCCGTCGATCATCCCGATCGCGCCCTCGTGGCATGCCGTGGCGCACGCGCCACAGCCGTTGCATTTTTGCTTATCTATTTTGATCATGCGTCTTTTCATACTTGTACTCCTTTTTAAAAGCATTTTCCGCTTTTGCAATCCTGCGCGCTGCCGCCGCGGTAGCAAAGCTCGTTGGGGCATTCTCCGGTGCTTACCATCTGCAGGATGTTTTGCGTAGTGGTTTCGGCAATGTTTGCAAGTGCCTCTTCGGTCAGAAACGCCTGATGCGAGGTTACGATGACGTTGGGCATGGAGATCAGGCGCGCCAGAACGTCGTCCTCAAGGATGTGCCCCGAGAAGTCTTCAAAGAACAGGTCGGACTCCTCCTCGTAAACGTCAAGGCAAGCGGCGCCCACCTTGCGGGATTTGATGCCTGCAAGCAACGCCTCGGCATCCACCAAAGCCCCGCGCGAGGTGTTGAGAATGACCACGCCCTTTTTGCATTTGTCAAGCGATTTCTCGTCAATGATGTGGTAGGTTTCTTCGGTCAGGGGGCAGTGCAGAGAGATCACGTCACTCTTTGCAAACAATTCGTCAAGCTCCACGTAGCGGATGCTTTCACCGTCCGCAAGATCCGCGGCGGGGAATTTGTCGTAAGCCAGTACCTTCATACCAAAGCCGCGACAGATCTCTATGAATACTCTGCCGATTTTTCCCGTGCCAATCACGCCCACGGTTTTGCCGTGCAGGTCAAAGCCGGTCATGTTTGCAAGGCTGAAGTTGAAGTCGCGGGTGCGGATATAAGCCTTGTGGATACGGCGGATCGAGGTCAGCAGCAATGCCATGGTGTGCTCGGCAACTGCGTAAGGGGAGTAGGCGGGCACGCGCAGCACGTGCACCTTGCCGTATGCGTGTTTCATATCTACATTGTTAAAGCCTGCGCAGCGCAGGGCGACGATCGAAACACCCATTTCGCAAAGGCGGTCTATGACCGCAGCGTTGACCGTGTCGTTGACGAATACGCACACACCGTCATAACCGTGTGCTAATTCTACCGTGTCCTCGGTCAGCTTGGTGTCAAAGTATTTATATTGAATGCCGCTCTGCGCACCGTATGCGTCAAACGAGGGCTTGTCGTATGGCTTTGCGTCAAAAAAAGCGATTTTCATATACTCTCCATGCCGCCCATGGCGGCGAAAATTGTGTTGAAGCTTCACCGTGGAGCTTTGCTCCAAAAATGGGTTGGGACCCATTTTTAGGTGAGGCTTATGCGTGAATGCAGACTAAAAAGAAAAATTGAGTGAAATTTCACGCGAATCCTTGCTTTTGTGAGATTATTATAGTATAATAAGGGCATAAAGTCTGTTGAATTTTCAACAAAAGGAGAAAATTTTGAAAAAATATTTTGAGATTTTAAGAAAATGCTCCCTCTTTGATCAGATCGAGGATCAGCATCTGATCACCATGCTGTCCTGCCTTGGCGCGCGGAGAGCGGAATTTGATAAAAAGTATACCATTTTTGCAGAGGGCTCTCCCGCAAGGTTTTTCGGCATCTTACTTTCGGGCTCTGCGCAGATCATCAGGCACGATTATTACGGCAACCGCAGCATCGTGTCGGGCATCGTGCCGGGGGAGCTGTTCGGCGAGGCGTTTGCCTGCGCCGGGGCGCAGACTTTGCCTGTGTCGGTGATCGCCAACGAGCCGTGCGAGGTGCTGCTGATTGATAGCACGCACGTGCTGCACACCTGCTCCAACGGCTGCGAGTTTCACCGCCGCATGATCTATAATCTGATGCGTGATCTGGCGCTAAAGAATATTATGGTCTATTCCAAGCTGGAGATTACAGGCAAGCGTTCGACAAGGGAAAAATTGCTTGCGTATCTTGCGCATATGGAGCAGCAAACGGGAAAGGCGGAGTTTGATATTCCGTTTGACCGCCAGGAGCTTGCTGATTATTTGGAGGTTGACCGCAGCGGACTTTCGGTGGAGATCTCCAAGCTGAGGCGCGAAGGCGTGATCGATTGCCGCAAGAATCATTTTGTGCTGCTGTAACTTCTTTTGAAAGTTTTTGCGTCGCTTTTTTCAAAAAGCGACCGGGGACTTGGGGCAGCACCCCAAGTCGCCTTTGCAGAGGTGAAACTTTCCCGACGGCCTTTCTATTCGCGAAGCGAATTACTGGTTCATTTTCTTTGGCCTACTGCTCCAAAGAAAGAACGGAACCGGTTTCCTCACATAACATCACAACCATCCGCGGATGCCCGAACGGTTTGTGTTGTAGGGGAGCATAGTATGCTCCCGCCAGCGATCAGAATGGGGAACGTTTGGGGAATTGCAGCCCAAAATGAAAAGGAGTTACCCGACCCGGGTAACTCCTTTTATGTATCCCACGCAAATGCAGGGGAATAGGGGGATCAATGCTTTTTCTTGTTGATACAAGCTGCGCCAAGTGCGACAAGGCATACCGTGATCATGCCTGCGCCTACGATAGCACCGCAGCCGCTCTTTTTCTCTTGCGTAGCGGCAGCTTCGGTTGTGACGTCGCCCGTAGCCTCGGTTGTAGCTTCGGTTTTTTGCTCGGTTACCTGCTCGGTGGCAGTCTCGGTTTCCTCCTCGGTCGTCGGCTCTTCATCGGGGGCGATTAAGCCCATATACACAAGTGCTTCCTGCTCAGTTGCGAACAGTGCAACCTCGTACAAATATACCTCGGTGCCTGCCTCCGATCCGTTGATGTCCAATCTTAAGCGGTTGTAATCGCCCTCGCACATCTCGGTCAGGTCGAACAGGATGTATTCCACCTCACCGTTCGCTTCGCAGCCATAGTAGGTCAAATCGGAATATCCCGCGGTGGGCTTGCGGATCTCGCCTGCGCAGTAGAACAGCTCAAAATCGCTTACATAGCCCACTACCTTGAGCTTGAACGCCACAAAGGGATACGCCTGGGAGTCGACGCTGTCCAGGTATGCTTTATAGAGATAAGATGCCCAGTCCAGAGTGACAGAGGGGTCGGTGCCGTCAGTAACGCCCATGCGGATACCGTCCCAAGGCTCTGCCTCGTCCTCGGGTGCGTAAAAGACCTCGTCTAAGTGCTTGGAGGCGGTGATCAGATCCAGCTTGCGGGTCTTTTCACCCAACTCCAGCTTGGTGTTGACACATCCCTCGGGGACATCCTCGGGTACTCTTTCGTCCACAGCAAAGGAAAGTCCCTTGACCACGTAGCAGTTGCTGAATACCGACATGTGATCAGCATAGTAGGTATAGAAGTAAAGTCCCAGATATTCGCTCTGGAACACGATGCCGTCATAGGGATAGCTTGCCTGGATCAGCACGAACTCGCCGGTATTGTCCTTGATGTAGTGCGCCATGGTGGCATTGGCGCCGTTGACCTCGAGTGCATATTCCTGCGTAATGGTGCCGGTTTCGGGCAGCGTCAGGTTCATACCCTCCTCTTCAAAGTAGGTGTAGGCTCTGCCGCTCAGACCGCTCTTGCCTTCATGGATCTTGCATCGATTGTTGTAGCCGTATACGCCGTACACGCCATCCACGTAAAGACCGCTACCGTCCCCCGCAGTACGGGTGACCGAATAATAAATGGTGTATTGGGTTTTGTCGTTAAGCGGAAGCGTTTTGATCTCACCGCCCCACATGGTCGCGGTCGCATCCTCCATGGCAATCAGCTGCATGGAAGTGCCGCCGTCCTTCACGTAAGCATCGGGCATGCCGGAGTAGGTGCCGGGCTCAAAGACGCCGGGCTCACCGTTAAAATTCGCGGTGTAGAGCACGTCGCCCTTTTGTGCGGCATCGTAGGCGTTTTCTTCTGCACTCACCGTGGTGAAGGTGGAGAATAGGGACAGGAGCAGGATGAACGTAATGAAGCATGCAAGTGTTTTCTTCATAGGACAATACCTCCGGATGAAATTGATGGCAATCGCCTAAGTGTAGTATAGCATATAATACATGGTACGACAAGATGCTTGCGGAATATTTGGTGAATATGACAGAAATGATTGGTCATTTTGCATAATTGCAAATGAAAAAAGGAGCTACCTTGCGTCAGGTAACTCCTTTTGTTTATCGCAATCCTGCTAAATACAGAGCGCCTTGGATCGGCTCTGCCGTGGCAACCGAAAGGGTGTAGGTGCGTCCGTCACCTGCCAGCGCATCCTGCAAAAGCGGCAGAATGACGTCCGATTTCGCCACAAGACCGCCGCAAAGCACCACGTGTATGTGCTCTTTGTCCATGCGTGTACCCAGCGCGCGAATGTTGGAGGCGATCGCCTGCACGTTGGTAAGCAAAATGGCAGTTGCCACCGCGTCACCTTGCGCGTGCGCATCAAATACCAGCGGCGCATAGCGCGCGATCTCTGCCTTGCCGCCGCGGTAGAAATCCGAAAGCGCATCCAAAACGCGCGCCTTGCCGCAGTACGCGGCAACCATGTCGTGCAGCAGCGTTTGCTCGCCGCTGCCGTCCTCGGCTTGCAGCGCGGCAAGAATTGCCCCTTGTCCAAGCGCAAAGCCGCTGCCCGCGTCACCAAGCAAGTATCCGTAGCCGCCTGCGCGGAACAACTTACCTTCGCATCTGCCCATGGCAACCGATCCCGTGCCCATAATCAGGGCAATGCCGTCCGCGTCACCAAGGCAAATGGCAAGCGAGAGCGAGAGGTCGCTTTGACACTCTGCGCGTGCAAAGCCAAGCGTGCGCAGAAACTCGGTGATCTTTGCCGCGTTGTCGCCCGTAGCCGCTCCCGCAATGCCCGCAAAGAGCGAGACCTTAGCGCGGTCAATGCCCCGGGAGACGCGATCAATGCCGTCGCCAAGCAGCGCACAGGTCGCCGCAAGCCCTATATCGTTAGGATTGGACGCGCCCAGCACCAGCGTCGCCAGCTGCGTGCCGCACGCATCGACCAAAGCAAACGCGGTCTTGGTGCCGCCGCCGTCAATGCCGAGATAATATTGTACCGTGTTGTCCATGGGATCACCGCCCTTCGTGTGTTTATCGGTCAATGATGATTTTTTCGTCCGTATCGTTTTTGATCTCGCAATGCACGTTCTGCAAAGGAGCAGGGTCGCAGGGCAGGACGCTCAGATCGTTCTGTACCCCTGCAAAATAGCGCAGCAGTACCGTGGCAGGTCCGCCCGACCAAGCGTGATTGCGTGTGCCAAGGTGGAAAAAGTCCTCCCAGAGCGTAGAGTTGGGGCTCTCGATCAGCGGCTGATAGCGGCACATCATGCGGCGCAGGGCGTCTTGCTTGTATCCCATTTCGCACAGCGCGATCAGCACGTAATTTTCCATATAAGTAGAGCTGTTGAACACGGAGGTCAGCAGATAGCGCAGGGCAGGGTACTTTTCCTTTTGGCAAAGTCCTGCCAGCACCGCCATGGCGTTGGCGCGATCGTCCACAAAATCGCCGCTTACATAATAGCCCTGTGCAGCCTGCCAGTAGCGCGCATCGAACACGCGCTCAATGGCGTGCATGCGCGCATCGATAAAGGCGTCGTAAGCGTGATCGCCCAGCTCGCGCGCCATAGTCTTGGCAAAGCGCAGCGCACTGTAATACCAGCAGATGCTGAGAATGGGCTTGTCGCAGTTATAGAGATGATCATACCATTCCCAATCCCCCTTGCGCGGCAGCACAACGCCGTCATCGTCCAGTTCCCAAAGCGCCAGATATCGCATAGCGGGCTCAAAGGCAAGCGAAAGGACCTTCTTGTCGCCCGTTGCCTGGTAGTAGGTGGCAATCATGCCCCATTCGGAAATGGCGTTCAGGCTTTGAGAGGGAAGCTCGCACCAGTTGTCGCCCGGCACGTTGCCCACCAATCGATCCCCCTTGCGCAGCCTGATAAAATCGTAAATAGCCTTGCGCAAAAGCAAAAGCCCGTTTTTGTCCAGCAGATAAATGATCTGCGGTGCTTGCACCGATACGTCACCGATCCATTGACCGCGCTCGCGGTCGGGGCAGTCCATGTAGTTCTCACGCATACACACCTGCAGGGTGCGCACGCATTTTTGGAAAAGTTTGTTGACGGCGGCATCGCTGCAGGAAAATGCCGCGGTCACGCAGTAATCATAGCGGCTTTCCCGATAGCCAAGCGCAAGCACGCGAACGCCCTCGGGAATCTTGAATTGAATGCTCTCGCCAAAAATCCAGTCAAGCATTTCAAATTCCTGCTCACCGGGTGCGCACACGTATTCAGCGCGGTGCCCGAAATACTGCCCGGGGTCTCCCGGACCGCCGTTGACCGCGTATCGGTCGGAGCGCACGTCAATCACCTCACCGCCCGTGGCGACCACCTTGAAATAAGGAGAGAATTGCATGGTGTGCGGCAGGGTGACGGTGTAAATATCCCCTTGTTTTTGGTACTCGCAGGCAATTCTGTCCGAAAAATACAGCAGCGGAACCTCGCGTGAGAGCAGCTTGCCCCACGGTGCGTCACCGTAAGAGCCTACCTCAACTGCCGCGGCAGCACCCGTGCGGTCGGGGCAGAAGGAAAAGCGTCTTTGGCGCGCGTCATAGGCGGTATGCTCACCGCCGTACAAATAGCTGGTCTTGTGCTCTTGCGGTACGTAGTAGGCGGTATCGGCATAGCAAAGCGTTTGGGCACTTGTGTAAAGCCCCAGCGCGTCACTTGCCAAAATCAGACCGCCCATGGGGCAGACGCTGTTGTTTCTGCCGCCGTTGCCGTAGTACCACACATGCAGAGTGATCTCGTTGTGACCGGGGCGCAGATAGCGCGCGACGTCTACCGTGTCGTACCAGCCGTAGCCGGGCAGGCTTTCGCGGAACAATCCGCCGTCATATACGGCAAGCGTGCCGTTGACCCAAAGCCAGTATTTGGTCTCGCAGCCAACGTGCAGCAGTGCCGCGTCGGGCACGCTGTCAAGCTGCGCGTCGAAAAAGAAATATGCTCTTTGATTGGATGTGGACTGCTTGTCGGTCCAGATCCATTTTGCGTTCTCAAACATCATAAAATACCAAATAAAGTTATTTTCCGTATGCCAGTTCCATCATGCGTGTCAGCGCACGCGCCTCGTCCATGCCGCAGCCTTCCAGCACGTTGCCGCTGACGAATTGCTCAATGGGCAGGGGGAGAGACTCGGGGAGCTCCACCTCCACCGGCTTTCCTGCGGTGGCTTGAGTACACTTGATCACGCGGTCGCGCTCCATGTATACGTATCCCTTGTCGCCGTGCACCTCAAAGATGACGGGGGAGCAGCAGGATACAAAGCCGGTTTCATTTACCGCAATGGCGCCGCCCTCAAAGGTCATGACGGTGACGGCGTTATCCTCCACGCCGTCAGTGTTCTTTTGTGCCGCGCCGGGATTGCGGTTGCACAGCGTAAAGGCGGACTTTGCCGTAACGGGCTCGCCCAGAATCCAATGCGCCAGGTACATGCCGTGCGCGCCAAGGTCGATCATGGCACCGCCGCCGCACTGCTCGCGGTTGTAAAAATGCGCAGGCAGCCAGTCGTTGCTGCTGCCCGAATGGCAGTTGCGGAAGCGCAGGTAGTTGATATTGCCCAGCTCGCCGCTCTCGCATACGGATTTGACCGCGCGGCGGGAGGGCAGATATTTCTGGAACAGGGAAATGACGAATTGCACGCCGTTGGCTTCGACCGCCTCCTGCACGCGTGCGCAGTCTGCATCGGTCAGCGCCAGCACCTTTTCGGTAAAGACGTGCTTGCCGGCATTCGCAATCGCCACCATATCGTCGGCATGGGTGCTCGTAGCCGAGCAAACGATCAC